>JAQGPB010000605.1 GCA_028293265.1 Pedosphaera sp.
GTGCGAGGGCGGCGCCAATTCATCCGCCAATTGCGCGCGGAAAAGCCGGTCATTGGCAGCCAGCGCCACATCCACCCGGCCCAAACGCAGCAGCGCAAGTTCGCGCAAACTTTCGCTCACAGAATCACCGACGACCAGCGCCCCGACCAACGCCGCGCTGCCCACCGCCGCGCCAAGCAAAACCCCCAGATGCGCCCGCGCATGAAACCGAAGACTGCGAACAATGAGCGTCCAGAAGGTCATTCAGGTGCGGCATGGGGTGTGGGAAAACGGCCTTCATGCCGGTTATTGGAAAGTTTCAAAAGCATCTCTGAAGATGACATGGAATTTTTGTAAGGCAATAAGCGGCGGCAATGACAGCAAATTCTCTGCAAATAAGGGTTGGATGAAACCGTCCCCATCGCATATTATATTTGCATGACCGCCGCATTGTCGAGAGAAGTGGGTAAACTCACCGCCGCCGAAAAAATACGGCTCGCCGAACATTTATGGGATGAAGTGGCCGCGGAGCCTGATGATACTCTGCGGGTGCCGGTTGCGCACAAGCGGCTGCTGGAAAAACGCCTTGCCGCGCATCTGAAATCTCCTGGCTCGGCCATCACGCTGGACGAGTTTCGTCGCCGGCTGGCCCGCCGTCTGTGAATTACTTCCTGCGCCTTCGGCCCGAGCTGGTTGAGGATGCGCACGAAGCTTTTGTCTGGTATGAAGGGGCCGCGACCGGTTTGGGCCACGATTTTTTGCGCTCCTATTTTGTTGCTGTCGCGGCCGCTGAAAGGGAGCCTTTCCTTTATCGGAAAATTTTTCGTGATTTTCGGCGCGTTCTGCTCGACCGCTTTCCGTATGTCCTCTATTTCCGTATCGAAGGCAGTTCGGTTGTCATTTTCCTGCTCATCCACGGAGCGCGCGACCCTGCCCTGATTCGCCGCTCGCTTCGTGATCGCAAAAAAAGCCGGGCTTGAAACCAGTTGCTGCTACGAGACGGATTTATCGCTTCATCACTGGCTCAAAGACGCCATCCCGCAATTCCATCACCCGCCCCATTTTATGCGCGAGATCAAGCGCGTGGGTAACGACAATGAGCGTCACATTTTCCTCGCGGTTCAATTCCAGCAACAAGGTGGCGAGTTGGTCAGCGGAAGCGCGGTCCAAGGCGCCGGTCGGTTCATCGGCAAGCAGCAGTTGCGGCTGATTGATGAGCGCGCGCACGACCGCCACGCGCTGGCGTTCACCACCCGAAAGCTGGCCGGGCCGATGTGTCATGCGGCTTTCGAGCCCGACCCGTTTCAACAGCCGCGCCGCGTGTTTGGGCGCGCTCTGGCGCAACGCGGCATCGGCCGTCGCCAGCGTCGGCACCAGCACATTTTCGAGCACGCTGCACTGCGGCAACAAATGATGCGCCTGGAAAATGAACCCGATCTGCCGGTTGCGCACGGCGGCAAGCTGGGCGTCGTCAAGCCGGCTCAAGTCCTGCCCCGCCAGCAACACTTCGCCGCTGGTCGGCCGGTCCAGCGTGCCAATGATGTTCAGCAACGTGCTCTTGCCCGAACCGGAAGGCCCGATGATCGCGAGCGATTCCCCGCGCGCCACTTCGAGCGACACGCCCTTGAGGACGCTGACCGGCTCCGCGCCCCCGCCGGAATTGTAGCGCAGCGCGATATTGGAAAGCTTCAAAAGCATCTGCGAAGATGACATGAAACTTTTGTAAGGCAAAAAATGTTTGCAATGAAGCAAATTCTGGAAACGGCTGGAATGTTGCAAGCGTGCGTTGCGCGCTCGCGAAGAATCGTGGTCGTGCGAGTTGACGCTGAGACTGTGAATCGCTATAGTTTGGTTGTGAGTACGGTCATAGAAATTGAAGCTGCCCTGTCTGGATTGACCACGGAAGAACTCCGTCGGGTCGAACAGGCTTTGCACCAGCAATATCGCCAGCGTCATGATGGCATAATCTATGATGACAAGCACGGTGTGGTTACTGAAGCTGACCTGATTTCCTCCGCCGACGAAGCCTTCCTCATGTACGACAAGGAGGAGCAGAAAGATGCTCAACGCCGGACGCGCTGAAGTCTGGCTCGTGGATCTGGGCATGGCCGCGAAGGCTCGTCCGGCAGTCATATTCAGCATTCCTTTTCAAGATAATGAACGGGCGCTTTATGCGGTTGTGCCACATACAACTTCGTTGAGAGGAGGACGCTTCGAGGTAGTTATCGATACGGCTTGGCTTGAGCGAGGGGCCTTTGACGCACAAGGCTTGCGGAATATTCCCGGCTCGGTTTTTATTCGCAGACTGGGTGTTTTGAGTCCTCCCCAGATGAACAAACTGGCACAAACCGTCAAGTTGTGGCTGGGAATTATTTAAACAAACTTCTCATTACACCTTCATCACGCGCGCCAGTGCCGCAACCCGCTTCGGATCAACCGGATTCGCAAGCTTTCCACCAACCTTGAGCGAACTGGCAACGATAAACCCATCGGCAAAAGGCAGAAATAGTCCCGCATTGTCACGCGTGACACCGCTGCCCAAAAGCAAACGCGCACCCGGACAGGCGACACGAACACGTTCCACATCGGCCGGGTCCGCCGCGCGCCCGGTGCCCGTGCCAGAAATGATCAACGCATCCGCCAAGCCGCGTTCCAAAGTGTCATGCGCGGAATCTTCAAGCGTCCAATCACCGAGCGGGACGGCGTGCTTGACGTGGACATCCGCAAATATTTGCGCACCGGGACAGATGCTGTGGCGATAACGCAACGTGTCATGCGCATTCCCTTCGATCAATCCCTGGTCGGTGAGCATCGCGCCGCTGTGGACGTTGACACGGACAAAACTCCCGCCACACGCCGCGCACAACGCCAGCGCCGCACGGGCGTCATTGCGCAAAACATTGAAACCAATCGGCAACCTGACCGCCTCGCGCACCGCGCAACCGAGCGCGGCCATGGCGGCAACGGTTTCCGGCCCGACGGAATTCTTGGTGAAAGGAACATCGCCGAAATTCTCTACGAAAATGGCATTCGCACCCCCTTGCTCATAAGCCTTGGCATCCGCCACCGCGCGTTTGGTGACCGCGGCCATGTTCCCGCCCCACCGCGGCGAGCCGGGCAGCGGCGGAAGATGGACGACCCCAATCAACACTTTGCGGTGGGCGTTAAAGAGCATGGGCTTTTGTCCCTGAAAACCAGCCCGGGTTCAAGCGTCAACAAAAAACCCGCCGCCGGAACGGTCCGGCAGCGGGCTGAATTCAATCGGCCAACCAACTCAGCTCAATGCGCCACCAGGCGGTAAAATAACGCCCCGGCACCCGGTGCTGAGTTGGTGTAAGAGAGCGAGGCCGACGCGGAAGCGGTGACCGATGATCCCACGTTTGACCATGCCGTGCTGCTGGCTGGACTGCCCAGGGCGGTTGCAGACTGGAGCTGATAGGTGCGGCCCAGGACGGTTTGCCAGGTCAGCACGAATTTATTCCCGGTGTAACTTGATACCACGTTGACTGGCAGCAGCGGAATGCTGTAGCGCAGCCCGATGATACCGTTGTTGGCGTCAAGCGAGAATATGTAGGGGAACTTGATCGTCGTGGCGGCATTGCCATTGATGTTCGGATTATAGGCGCCGAAGAATGCCTGATAATAAGCCTGCGGCGGGAAACCGGCGCTGGGGATTTGGAAGAGCTCCAGATCGTTCGGATTATCGCTCGTCAACACGCCGGCAAGGATGTTGTTCGAATTGTCCAGCCCGATGCCGTCCAGGTTGTTGAGCGAACCTTGGCTCGCGGTGGTCGCGAAATTCTGGATGACCGTTCCCGTGCCGCTGGCAAGATCATACCGGATTTGACGCAGGTTGAATCCGGGACTCTTGGTCCAGAACGTGTTGCTCGCGCCCCAGGCGACGCCGAGATAGGAGAAGCCGGAAGGAGGCGTATTGCTCGACTGAGTGGGGTCGGTGATGACCAGGGTGGTGGCGTTGAAGTTGATGCCATCCTGGGTCGTCAGGATGGATACGTTCGTGCCCGGACCGGTGCCGAAACCATTGCCCGAAAGTGTTTCGTACGTCCCGAGGAGAATCTGGGTGTTCGTGCCGCCGCCGCGAATGGCGAAGCTGTCACCCCAGCGATCACCCCCGGAATAAGATCCCGCGCTGCCCACGATGGCGTTGCCAGGATCTCCGCTAAAGGCGGCGGCGAAGTTGTAATTGGTGCTGCCTGGCATCGCGACCGCGTCAAACCGCGTGATACTGAAGTCCACGCCACCGCCTGATTGCTGCCCGGGCTGATATGAGGAAACATTGCAGACATACATTGCGCCGTCATCCGCCACGCCGACCTGGCCGACGGGGAAGATGCTGCCGGAAGGGAGACCGGTTTGCGGTGTGGTAACAGTGTACAGATTGGAACCGGTCAGGGCATCCAGCGCGTAAATATTCGCCGTGGCATGCTCCGCAACGACCACCGTCATCGTGCTCGGGTCAAACGCCAGTCCGCGCGTATTATAACCGGTGTCGAGATAAGGTTGCGAACCGTCTGCGGGTAAACTCCAGAGCTGGGTCACGGATACGTTGGTCAAAGGCGCCGTGACGGTCAGCAGCACCGGCACGCTGGAGGTGACGCCGCCCGGATTGGTAATTTGCACATCATACCAGCCGGTGGCATTGGTTGTAAGATTGGTGATGGCATAGGTCGCGTTTGTCGCGTTGGGAATATTCACCGCCGTTGCCACATTGCTGACCGTATTATATTGCCAATGATAGGCGAAAGGCTGGCTGCCGCCCACGCCGACGGAAAACGAAAACCCGTTGGTGGAAACATAGACCGTCCCACCCACAGGAACCGTCGAAATCGTGGGCGGGAGCGGAGCGGGGGTGAAACCAATCGTGTAAGCTTGCAGCCGGTAATTGGTGGAAAGCACATACAACATGTTGGTCTTGCCGGAACCGCCCAGGGCTGCTCCGCCGGTCTGGTTGCCATTTGAGAATGGGGCAGTCGTCGAAGTGGTAAAATTGGTCGAGGTCAGGCCGGTCGCGGAGGACGGAAAACTGCTCATGTCGAACAAATTCACCACGGTCGTGGAAGACTGCTGCTGCGTCGCAGTCGCAATGAATTTACCGGCGGAAGTAAAGGATATCTGCGTGCTCGCGCTCGAACCGCCCGTGCTGGAGAGGGCTGCCGAACCTAGCAGGGTGGTGGTAACAGGACTGGGGAGACTCGCAAAATTGCTTGGGAATTGGATCAGGAAAAGATTCCCGCCACCTTTGACGATAAACGTGTTGTTGGTATAAAAACTGATTCCCTGAACGTTGGGGAACGTGCCCGAACTGGTGTTGGTCAGCACCGTCGGCGTGAAATTAATCCCATCCGTGGTGCTCCAAAGCACCCAGGCAGCGGTTCCTCCGACACCGGCAATGATCAAAGTATTGGTCCCGGACCCGGTAACCGCCAGCGAATCACCGACCCGTTTTCCGGGAAGATCTGTCAGCACCGGGTCGCCACTGGCGGCCTGATATGCTGTGTAAGGCCCCACTTGACTGTTGCTCCAACTATATATCTTGGTGGCGGTGCTGACACTTACGGAAAGTGGCATTCCATAGAGCACGCCATCATCGGCACACCCGATCTGGTCCATGTTCAATCCCGCCGATCCCGCATTGGTGCCGACAATGGCGCCAGTATTGCCATCATAAAACATGATGGGAACATTGGCGTAACCACCCGCACGATAGGAAACATAGACCAAATTGGAAATCGCGCTATACGCAATGCCGCGGTTTCCGCCATCCACACCAGTCCCGGCTGCATTGGTGCTATAAAGGTTGGTGGTGGGTGTCCCGATGCCGGCCAAATCAGTCCAGGCCGGAGTAAGTGTATAAGTCTGGGAATAGGCAATCTGGGAGATTCCCGCCAGGGCGGTCGCGAGCAGGGCCAGACTGGCCCGCCGCAGCAGGGAACGAAACGAAGCGGAAGGATTTGCGTTATGTTGGTATCTCATAGGTCTAGGTTTTGTTGGTTGTCTTGGGGGCGTTTAAATTACTGGACTGGGAAAGATGCAGTTCATCTTTCAGCGTCCTTCGTTGTCATGTCTTGCACCGCTTGAGCCTGACGCATTGGCTCAAAAACCATAGATGATGGGAAAAGTCTGCTGTAAGCGCGGCAGATCAAGATCCGTCGGGCTGCTGCTTTGCGCCTGCCATCCAGATCCCGTGCCATTGCCTGACGTGGCATCGGGAATCGCGTTTCCCTGCGCAATATATGGTGATTTCCAACGCCAGATCTCGGAATGGCCGTCGGCAAAGTTCATCAGGCCCGCGTTGAGATGCCGATCGGTGGGCAGCTTATAATAGGAATAATTTCCGCCGCCGGCATTCCAGCAGGGGAATTCGTTGTTATCAATACTATTGGCCGATGCATCAATGAAAACCGACGCCTGCGAGGGGCCGGGACTGGCAATAGACGTCAGTTTGTAAAAGCTGCCATTGGTCGGCGTCGCGTCGCCGTTGTCATTCTCCCAGTTCATCCCGCAGCTCATGGAATAACTCCTGTCTCGCTGGACGGTTGTCGCGCTGGCGTCCTTTGAGCTGTCCGCCGGACAATGGTAAATGGCCGCATTGCCGTTATAGGAGAAGAGGAGTCCGTTGATGACGGCCAGCGCATTGCTCATCGCAAAACCGCTGGTTTCGGAGCGCGCGCTGCCGTTCCAAGTCCCCACGCCCAGCTTGCTGCCACTCGTGATCCATGCCAGCCGCCCGGCGGCGGCATTGCCATTGCCGTGGTTGTTCACCAGGACATCATTGTTGTCATTGGCATAATTATACCATGCCAGGCTCAATTGTTTGGTGTTGTTCAGGCATTGAATCCCCTTGGCTTTCGCCTTGGCTTTCGCCAGCGCCGGCAGCAGCAGACCTGCGAGAATCGCGATGATGGCAATAACCACCAGCAGCTCAATCAAGGTAAAACCACCCGCCCGCGACATTGCGCCCGCGGGCCTTTTTCTGAAAAACATCGAGTAAGATTAACTATGGCGGCCAATTAAGTCAATCTATTTGTAAGTAAGATTGAAAGGGAACGGGATGCGAAAACACCTTCAATTCCAAGGTTTTCGCCTGACTAACTGCCGGAACCCTGGAATCCATAACTAAGAAAAACGCCCGGCTAGATAATGAGTTAGAAGTAACTTGAAAATCCTCCATGGCTGACATCCGATCCATTTCCAATGCGCAAGCGAAACCTTCCAAGCATCAAGTGGAATTTGAAGCTTGGTGCTTCTCTGGAGCTTGGAGCTTGGAGCTTGGAGCTTCTTTGGGTCCTTGGGTATTTGGGTCCTTGGGTATTTCATCCTTCCCCTCCCTGCGCAGCCGCTCCAACGCCGCCAGCGCCGCTTCGCTCTCCGCCGCTTTTTTGCTCTTGCCCCGGCCCCGCGCCAGCTCCCGGCCCTCGTGCTGCACCGTGCATTCAAACATCCGATCGTGGTCGGGTCCGCTGATCGAGACCACGTGGTATTCCGGCGCGGTGGCGGAACTCGCCTGCAACAACTCCTGCAATTCACCCTTGGGATTTTCCAGAATCGGTATCACCGCCAGCTCCCCGAAGGCCTCGCGAAAATGGCGCTCCACAAACTGTTCCGAAGCCGTAAAACCGCCGTCCAGAAAAATCGCCCCCAGCACCGCCTCGAAAGTGTCCGCCAGCGCCGAGGGCCGCTCGCGTCCGCCGTTGACTTCCTCACCGCGGCTCAGAATCAGATGTTCGCCCAGGCGCAGCGCGCGGCCTTTCTCGGCCAGCGACCGTCGGTTGACGAGTTTGGCGCGTGCTTTCGTCAACGGCCCCTCCCCAACCTCGGGAAATCTGAGATAAAGTTCGC
>JAQGPB010000610.1 GCA_028293265.1 Pedosphaera sp.
CCCGCTAGGAATTTTTCTGGCCACCAGCATGTTTCACGTGGTTCACGCAGTCTTCCTGGTGGCCTGCATCTGGGTGGCGTTGGATGCAAGCATCAGCGCCCGCCAGATGGGTTTCGGAGACCCTTACCTTGCCTATTATCAAATTCGCGGTCTTTCTTTCTATTATTTGGGAGCGTTGAGCGTGGGTTACTTCAGCGGGTATTTCTTGCTCGTGTTTGGAGTCAACAAATCAAAGCATGGCCCTCATCCACTCGTGGGCGCGCTCAGGCTATGCGTGACGGCAGGCATCTGGCTGTTGCTGCTCGCCGCCCCCTACGTCATGGTTCGCAAAAACCTGCCGCACCTGCAGGCGAACAAAATCGTCAACCGGGCTTTTGAAAATTATTTCGCACAAATCGCACAGTTGCTCCCGGCAAAAGGCACGGTGGTGCTGAGCGACGATCCTTTCCGTTTGTATTACCTTCAGGCTACCTTAAACCGGCGGGATGGTCGTTCGCCCCATCTGCTGGTGGACACAGGAGCAATGGAACGGGAGACCGGCTATTTGGGATTTCTGGAGAAAGCCAATCCTGGCTACCATATATCCGGCCCATGGACGAATATTCAGCCCGGAGCGCCCCCTGCGCTTGCTTCCATTCAATTGCTCGATCATCTTTCGCTGGATCACGGCCTTTATTACATGCATCCCAGCTTCGGTTATTATTCTGAAAAATTCTACCAAGAGCCGCAGGGGTTGATTTGCCAGTTGAAATCCTATCCGTCCAACCTTTGGGATGTGCCTTTGCCTGCAAAAGATCTGATTGCGGAGAACCAGGCGTTTTGGAAAAAAACCTTTGATGAAGTATTGCCGCCGTTGATCAGTCTGTTAGAGAAACCGCAATATCCGGAGACATCCAACCTTTGGGGCAAGTTCCTGGAATCCGCGCACCTGAAGCCGGAACGGGACTGGCTCGCATTGCCGGTGGGCGGCTACTATTCCCGTTGCCTGGATGAATGGGGAGTGCGACTGCAGGAAACCGGTTTGCTTGCGGAAGCGGGGAAAACTTTCGAACAGGCCGAACGGCTCAATCCCGACAATGCAGCCGCCCGCATCAACAAGGCGTTTAATCAAAACCTGCTGGCGGGAAAGCGAACAGTTGTGCAAGTCGTCAAAAACATGGAGAACACCACTTTTGCCTCGCGCGGCGGCTGGGCGGGTGTGCTCAGATCCGACGGCCCGATTGATGATCCCACTTATCGCGATGACTATGCGTCGGTCCTAGTGGGAGGAGGAAACTACCGGCAGGCCGTGCAGGAATTGGACCGGGTAAAAACCCTCGCGCCCGATGATCTTCGTCCGCCGCTGCAGTTGGCCCAGCTCTTTCTTTATATCCAAAGTTACACCAATGCCCTCTCCGAGTTCCTGCCGTGGACGGAGTGTTATGCGGCGGCATTGCAAAATACCGAGCAGGTCTTGCAGGCGAAGCCTGGCGAGCCAACGGCGCTGTTCTTAAAAAGCGTCGCCTTGATTCAGCTCAAACAGTACGATCTGGCGCTCGAACCGCTTAATCAACTGCTCTCCCTGCCAGGCCAAACGAACAATTACGCAGCCATTTTGAACCGCGCCATTGCCTATTACAAGGTCGGGAATTACAAAGCCGCCAAGCCAGATTATCAAGTCGTGGGTCGCGTCGCACCGAAAGCTTATCAGGTCTATTACGGATTGGGCGAAATCGCCTATCGGCAAAAAGAGACTTCGGAGGCCATCAGGAATTACGAACTTTATCTTACCAATGCGCCTCCCAAGACCGCAGAGGCTGAGTTTGTCAGCGCACGTTTGAAGGAATTAAGTACCGACACCCGTTGAACGGATGCGTGTCACGCACGTCATCACCCGGTTGATTGTTGGCGGCGCGCAGGAAAACACCATTGCCTCCGTGCTTGGCCTGCAAGCCAAGCCGGGACTGGAGGTCAGCTTGATTTCCGGCAGCGAAACCGGTCCGGAAGGTTCGCTGGCCGGCGCCTTTGATCAATCGCCGCAATCGCTCCTGCTCTTGCCCGAATTGGTTCGTGCGTTGAATCCATGGAAGGACTTTCTGGCATGCCGGCGGCTCACCCGGATATTTCGCTCGCAAAAGCCGGACATCGTACATACGCACAGCGGCAAGGCAGGGATTCTGGGAAGATTGGCCGCGCATCGTGCAGGAGTCCCGGTCATCATTCACACCATCCATGGACCTTCCTTCGGCGCGTTCCAAGGATATTTCGCCAACTCATTGTTCCGAACAGCCGAACGGGGCGCGGGCAAAGTGACGACCCATTTTGTGGTGGTGGCCGATGCGATGCGGAAGCAATACCTTGCCGCAGGCGTTGGTGCGGCGCAGCAATACTCGAAAATCCTCAGCGGCTTTCCACTGGAGCCATTTTTCTCCGCTGCCAACAACCCAGCAGTACGGGCCAGATTCGGCATTGGACCGCATGACATTGTCATCGGCAAAATTGCCCGGCTTTTCAAACTGAAAGGCCATGACGACCTGTTCAATGTCGCGCCGCAGCTCGTGCGCGACAGTCCGCGACTGAAATTTCTTCTGGTTGGGGATGGTCCATGGCGTAGCCGGTTTGAGCAAAAGGCACGCGCGCTCGGCTTGGAAAAACATTTTATTTTCACCGGGCTTGTGCCGCCCGCGGAAGTTCCGTCGTTGTTGGGTGTGATGGATGTGCTGGTCCATCTGTCGCGGCGCGAAGGCCTCGCCCGCGCGCTGCCCCAGGCGCTGGCGGCCGCGCGTCCCGTGGTGGCTTATGATTCCGATGGCGCAGGCGAAGTTTGCCTTGATGATGAAACTGGTTTTCTTTTGCGTCCCGGAGATCAGTCCGGATTGCGCGAACGACTGACCCGGCTGGCAGGCGATGCGGCGTTACGCGAACGCCTTGGAAGGCAGGGGCGTGAGTTTGTGCGGGAACGTTTCGCCGTAGAAAAGATGGTGGATGATTTATTCTGCCTTTACTTGAAGCTGTCGCCTGGAAGTAGAATGCCGCCATCGTGAGTTTTCCGTTCAATGTATATTTGCCGGCGTTGATTGGCGCGTTTCTTGTCTCGCTCCTCGCGTTGCCGTGCTGGCGCAGCGTCTGCCGGCGTGCCGGCCTGGTGGACGACCCCGGTCATCGCAAAATCCACGAGACCCC
>JAQGPB010000622.1 GCA_028293265.1 Pedosphaera sp.
GTCTCCGAATCTGCGGGGGTAAATGGTGCAGTTTGAAACTAGAAGTGGCAGAACTCTAATCGCTGGCAATCAGTGATTGGTTATTGGTTATTGGTTATTCTCTGGAGCTTGGATGTTGGAGCTTGGAGCTTGGTGCTTGACGCCTTCTACCCTTTCCTAGCCGTGATCACGCTCCGGTCAGCCGCCGTGGGAAAATAATTCACACCGGTGAAACCCGCCTCCTCCAAAAAGTCCGCCATCTCCTTCTCCGAATAGCAGCGCCCTTCTGTGATCGTCATCAACAGCGCGGAATATGCCGCCACGGGCAGCGGACCGGTCTTGGTGCTGTTCAGGTGCGCGTCGTGAATGACAATCATCCCGCCGGCGGGCAGCGCGGCGCACGATTTCGCGAGCAACTGCTTCACGCGCGGCACATCCCAATCATGCAGCACGTTCGAGAACAGGTGAATGTCACACCCGCCGGGAAATGGGTCCATGAACATGTCGCCCACGCTGACCGTGATGCGGTCGGCAAATCCCCGCGCCGCCAGCGAGCGTCTAGTGACACCATCCACCGGCGGCTTTTCCAGCACCGTCGCGCGCAAATGCGGATGATGCGCCACGATGGCGCAGGCATAAATTCCCGAACCCCCGGCGATGTCGAGCAACTGGTTGTGGTGGGAGCAGTCCAGCCGGCTGGCCATCGCCGGTCCCAGCAACGTCCCCCGGCAATCCATCGCGGCGGTGAACTGGTTCGCGAAAGCTTCGCCTTCCATCGCCCGGGCCCAGTCCTTTTCACTTTTCAGGCTTGCCCAGTTCGCCGGCTGTCCGGTGCGCAACACCGTCAGGATGTCGCGGCAGACCGGCCGTTCCTTCATCGAATCGTAGTAAGGGCCGATGAACCAGGGGGAGTGCTTTACCAGATGTTCGCGCGACATTTCTGTGAGCTGGAAAATTCCGTCCTTGGACTCCAGCAATTCCATGGCGGTGAAAAGCGTCAGCATGACGTCCGCCGGCCGCTCGCGCAAATCCAGCCCCTGGCAGATCGTCTCCTTGTCCATGGCGGGACGCTCCGCCAGCCAGGTGAAAAAATCCAAATGCGAAATCGCCGCCGTGAGGACATCCACCATATACAATCCATCCCGCTGGCGATAAATGGAAGTCGGGTCGGTCCGGGGCGTCATCAGGAGATCAAAAGGCTGAAACATGAAATGAATCTAGCCACGACCGCCGAAGGTTCCAAGTTTCGAGTTCCAGTTTCACCATCCAGAAGCGCTGAACCCTGGAACCACCACGGTCTCCGCCAGGCTTTGGAGTGCGGTGGCAAGCGCAGTGCGACACCGCTTTCGGAAACCGGACCTGGCAAAAATTCTACCGGCGACTCTCTCGGAAAAATATTCCACGGGCCGGTTCTTCACCAGCCCGTGGAATCCCCGACAACCAACACCCCGGCGTTATGCCCCAAATTTATTTCAACCCCGGCTGAACAGAGATTCAAAAGGTCGAACTGAACTCCGCCGGGTCTTGGACTGCGGCAGTCCTCTGCCGCTTTGGCATGAAACATCCGCCCGCCTTCTTCCATCCGTGTCCATCCGTGATTTGTTCCTTCACTTTCCCAAATCAGTCATTCACCACGACCTTGCGCGGCTTGACCGCCTCCGACTTGGGCAGATGCAGCGTCAGCACCCCTTGAACGATTTTCGCTTCGATCCTGGCCGTATCAATCGCCGGATCCAATTCGAACACCCGGCGATAATCTGCCCCCGAGGATTCGCGATACAATGCCTGCGCCTTCGCCTCCGACGTTCCGCGTCGCCCGAGAATCGTCAGCGTGTTCCCTTCCACCGCGATGTCCAGGCCCTCCTTGCTCACGCCCGGCAATTCCGCTTCCACCACATAGCCGTCCTTGGTCTCGTAAATGTTCACCTCGGGCGAGATGTAATTCTGCGCGCCGCGGGCTTCGCTCTGCGTGGCCGTTTCCGGGCGGTCATTCTGATTTGCAACTGTGCTCATTTTGTGTCCTTTCCTTCAAAAGCCCCGGCGGGCATGCCGCCGGGAATTGGTTTTGTTTCGTTACGTTACGTTGTTAAGCAGATAGCCAAAATAAATGCGACACCTGGCAGTTACGCCCGTCCGGCAGCGGTGACTGCAACCAAGGCGATCAAACCATCCAAACGCGTGGCAACGCCCTCCCTCTCCTCGGGGGAGAGGGCCGGGGTGAGGGCGGGCGTTTCACTGACCTTGACTGTTGGTCTCATTTATTTTGCACAGGTGCTTAATTGATTTTGACTTCGATCTGTTTCCGTTTGGCTTCCTCGGCCTTCGGCAGCGTGACCGTCAGGATGCCGTCCTTGTAATCCGCCTTCACCCCATCGTTCTTCACCGCGCTGGGCAGCGTGATCGAGCGTTGGAAAGCGCCGGCGAATCGCTCGCTGCGATACGTCTGCGCCCCTTCAACCTTCTGCTCGCTTTTCCGCTCGCCGGAAATGCTCAAAGCCCCGTCTTCGAGCGAAACTTGGATCTCCTCCTTTTTCAGCCCGGGCAGTTCCGCCTTCACCACGACGTTTTGCTCGTCCTCGTAAACGTCAACCGCCGGATTCCACACCCGCAACAATTGCGATCCGCGGGCCAATTCGGCCAGCGGACTCTCAATCAGGCGATGCAGTTCATTGCGCAGTTCGAACAATCCACCAAACCCAGGCCAGACCGCCCGGTCAGGCCGTTGCCATCTAAGTAAGCTGTTCATATCAATCATTTCCTTTGTTATGGTTGTTTGTGTTTCTCTAACCGAGGCACAATTAGCTTTGGCCATGCCAGCGAATAATCCAATGACTTTAGTATTCACAAAACATTGAATAACAATATGATAGGAAACAATTGTGATTTCGGTTAAGAGTTTTTATTGTGAGCCAATATGACCCAATGATTACCCAATCCTATTTCTTATGTGTCACTATGGCTCGCTTCGAAAGCGCCGAAATAATGCCTCCCGATTGCGTAGTGCCTTAACGTAACCATGCAGTCGAAATGCCAAGGGACAGTCTGGGGGAGCGCGCCCGCCCGGGCGCGGTTCGGCGCGCCCCCGCGCCGAACATCGGAGACGTGGTGCCGACCAAATCGTGTGGCTTTGTCCATCGCGCAGCCAAGGGCGGGGGCACTCCTCGTTTTCAACTGCATCATTCCGGCTTGGGCATGGCCGACCGTAACCGGTTTGGCCAGTGCTGCAAAAACTGAGATGCCCGATGGGTTCCTCAAAGGCTTGTATAATTATCTTTACCCAGCCATCCAAGTGGCATAGTCTGGCCACCAAGGTGCCAAGGCTGGAATGACACACGCGGCCTGATTTTGAAAATCATTCCCTAACCCAGCCCGCCATTAATAAATGAAAGCTACACTATGCTTGTTGGCCACGGTGCTTGCATCGTTGCTGTCCATCCCTCCAGCGCCAGCCCAGACCTACACCTTTTCCGTCTTTGCAGGCCAGACAACTGGCATTGGTACCAACGATGGCTTCGGTACCAACGCCTTGTTTAACCACCCGCGCGGCCTCTCCGTGGACCCTGCTGGAAATGTCTATGTGGCCGACACCTACAATGCGTCCATCCGGCAAATTACGCCTGGCGGTTTGGTGGCAACACAATCTCCCCTCCTGTTAAACCTTTCCGCCACTCTTTTTGGACCCCAACCGGCGCCGTTGTATGGCCCGTTCAAATTCAC
>JAQGPB010000630.1 GCA_028293265.1 Pedosphaera sp.
CTCGGTTTGCGCCGCGCCAAGCTGGGCGAGGCGCAGCAAAAAGTCGTGGAAGCGGCCAACCGCGTTGTTTCCTTTTATGCCGGACGGGTGGACGGAACCAACCAAATGCTGCGCGCGGTGGACGCGCCCAGTTTGCGCGAGGGCATGGAGAACTATGAAAAATTTGGCCGGCTGGCGTTTGAATTGAACCCCGATTACCTCATCCAGGAGGAAAAGATTGACCAGGAAATGATCCGCCTGGGTTACGCGCGCAACCAGCGCCTGCCGCAATTGGCTATCAAGGGCGCTTACGGCCTCAACGGCATCGGCTCCACGCCCGGCGCGTCCTGGGACGATATTCAGCGGAGTCATTATCCTTCCTGGTCCATCGGCATGGAATTCCGCGTGCCGCTGGGCGCAACCAAGGTGCGGCATGAATTGACCGCCGCCGAATTGCAGGTGCAATCCGCCGAACTGGCCTTGCAGGGGTTGCAAACCGACATCTTCAACGGCTTGGACAGCGCCCGTCACAAGGCACGGAGCCTGCATGACAGCGTGGCCAGCTACCGGAGCGCGGTGGATTACAACCAAAGTCTGCTCGATTCCGCCCTCGCCCGGCTGCAGGCCGGCAAATTGGAAAGCCGCAAAGTGTTTGATATTGAGGCCGACCTGTTTGAAGCCAAAAATTCCGTCGTCGAGTCGCTGGTGCGCTATGAAATTGCGCTGCTCGAAATGGAAGTTTTGGGCGGAGCCCTGCTGCAGGAGCGCCACCTGGACCTCACGCAGGAAGATTTGCAACAGACCACGCGCCATCTGCTCAAGAGCGGCCGGCTCACGGCCACGGGCTTCTTGAGGGGCAATAATGAACAACAAGGTTATTACCCCAACGGGCAGGGGACCACGCCGGCCGAAGACGCAGCGTTGCGGGACGCCCTTCGCCGCCGTCAGCGCGAATTGGACCTTCAACCGCAACGTGGAAACGTGCCTCCGCCGACATGGCCATGATGATGATAACCTTATGAGACTGGCAAAGTATAATCTGGCCGTGCTGTTGGGCTTCTCCCTCTTGCTTGGCGCTTCCTCCGGCGCGCTCGCCGGGACGCTCACCTGCGAGGGCATCACCGAGCCCGTGTTCGACGTCACCCTCAGCATGTCGGTCCCCGGCATCATCACCGTGCAACGGCTCAAAGAAGGCGAGTTCGCGCGGACCAACGAGGTCATCCTCGAACTCGATTCACAGTTGGAAGAACTGGAAGTGCAACGGCGGAAGCTGGTGATGGAAAACCGCAAGACCGATGCCGAAAGCACCAAATTGGTGTTCGACAAGACCTCATCCGTCAGCCGCGATGAACTCCTGAAAAAGGAGGCCGATTACCAGGTGGCGCTCGCGGAATACAAGATCGCCGTCGAACAGCTCCAACGCCGCAAGCTCTTCGCTCCCGGCGCGGGGGTCATCACCGAAATCAACCTGCACGTCGGCGAGGCCTGTTCCCCTTACCAGCCGGTGGCCCGGCTGGTGGACACGCGCCAATGCTATTTCATCAGCAACGTCGAAGCCAAGGCCGCCACCGGCCTCAAGACCGGCCAGACCGTTCACGTGGAAATTGAAGATGGAAAAAATCCCTTCAAGGTGGATGCCAAGATCGTCTTCATCTCGCCGGTGGTGGATGCCGCGAGCGGCCTGCAAAAAGTGAAGGCGATTTTTGACAACGTGGACGGCAAGGTCCGCCCAGGTGTGGCTGGCAGGATGCTTTTCGAATAGGCGCAGACATGTCGAAGGAATCTCAAACTACCCCGCCGGATTTGAATCAGGCGCTGGTCGAACTCGCGCTGCTGCGGGAGTTCAACGGCCCGCCCCGGGAATTTTGGCCGCGTTTCCTGGGTGCGCTCCATCACCTGACCCTCGCCGATCATTGGGTGATGCTGGCGCGCAAATCCGGCGCACCTTGGCGGCGTCTGCTGAATTGGCCCGCCGAATCCGCCCCTTCCGCCATGCTGACCGCGTTTTCAACGCGGGTCGAAGAATTTGCGAACCGCGCCGGCGCGACCGGCGGATTGGTCATTCCACTGGACGAGAAGCCGGGCCGCACGGCCGGAAATTTTGTGCTCATCTGCGGTCTGGAACTGCCGCCACCCGCCGAGGAATGCGTGGTCGTGGGCCTTGTTTCCGAGGTCAATGAAGCGCAGGCCCGCGAAGCCCTGGTGCGCCTGCGATTGGCTGCCGCCACGCCCGGCCACTACCAAACCAGCCAGGGCGCGCGCCAGGCAAAGTCGGATGTCGAGAAATTTGCCTCCGTGCTCGACCTGACGGTCAGCTTCAACGCGGAAAAATATTTTCTGGCGACCGCCTTGTCGTTTTGCAACAGCGTGGCCACGCGGTTCAATTGCGACCGGGTCAGTCTCGGCTGGCTTGAGGGCGGTTACGTGCGCCTGCGCGCCATCAGCCGCACGGAGAAATTTGATCGTCAGATGGCGGCCGCAAGGGCGCTCGAAACCGCGATGGAGGAGGCATTCGACCAGGATGAGGAAATTGTCTGGCCCGCGCCCGAGGGCTCAACCGTCATCACCCGCGACCACGAACGTTTTGCCACGGACCAAAAGGCGGGACACGTATGCTCGCTCCCGTTGCGCGCGGACAACGAACCGGTCGCCGTCGTCTGTTGCGAGCGGCAAGGCACTGCGTTTTCCCAAACAGAACTCCAGCAAATCCGGCTGGTCTGCGACCTCGCCGCGCCCCGCATGGTGGAACTCCAACGGCAGGACCGCTGGTTTGGCGCGCGGTGGGCGGCGCAACTTCGCCAACAATGCGCCCGTCTCCTTGGCCCGGAACACACCTGGGCAAAAGCGGCCACGTTGCTCGTGGCGGTGCTCTTGGCCCTGCTCTTTTTCCTGCGCGTTCCCTACCGCGTGCAGGGCAATTTCGTGCTGCGCAGCGATGAAATGGCTTACGTGACCGCGCCGTTTGATGGTTTCATTGACACGGTGATGGCGCGTCCGGGCGATGCCTTGACCGCAGGTTCGCCGCTTTTGAAGCTGAAAACCGCCGAGCTTGAATTGGAGGAATCCTTTGCGCTCGCTGATTTGAACCGTTACCAGCGCGAATCGGAAAAAGCGCGCGCGGCAAAATCACTCGCGGAAATGCGCATCTCTGAGGCCATGGCCGACCAGGCCAAGGCGCGACTCGACCTGGCCCGCTACCGTCTCGATCAGGCGGCCATTCGCTGTCCCTTTCCCGGCGTGGTCATTGAAGGCGATCTGCGCGAACGGTTG
>JAQGPB010000652.1 GCA_028293265.1 Pedosphaera sp.
CTCCTGCACGACATCGGCAAGATCGTCCTGAGCAGTTCGCTGAACGGAGCTTATGCCAAGCTGATCCAGGAGGTCGAGGCTAGGCAGATTTCGCTCGTGGACGCGGAGAAAAAACTTTTGGGCACGAACCACGCCGAGGTCGGCAGCGAACTGCTCAGCCAGTGGAAATTCCCGCCCAACGTCGTCGCGGCCATCTGGTTTCATCACGCGCCAGCCGCCGCCGGCACGCACCAGCGCCTCGCTTCCTATGTTTACATGGGCAACGTCATCGCGCATTTCATGGGGCTCGGCTACGGGCACGCCGGCTTCGCCCTGCGCGCGCGCACGGAAGCCCTGACCACGCTTGGGCTTACCCCGGAGTCCGTCCCCCAGTTCATGATCGAAACCTTCGAGCAACTGCACGTCATCGAGGCCCTCTTCGCCATTGTGCCCTGACGGGACGCTACGGCGAGGATGGGAGACTGTAGGACATTTGGAAGCTGCCCAATTCCGCTTTTGCCGACTTCACGGCCCGCCATCCCATCGGCATTCTTACCCGCATAAATGAAAGTGCTGATTCAGAACGTGCAAAACCAACAATACGTGTCATCTCGCGGCGGGTGGACTCCCGACCTCGCGGAAGCAGATGATTTCACCGTCACAACCCTGGCATACCATTTTGCCCGGCAAATGACATCGGGGCCTTTCCGCGTGCTGCTTCACATTCCAGAAACCAACGAATCCATCAAATTCATGGACGGAGTGGGTCGCGCCACAGTGCAAGGCGCAATTTAGGGACAGCGGGTCGTAACTCTGCCCCGCATACAGGCAGGTGTCTCGGTTGACACCAGCCCTTTTTGCCTGCTGAGCCGGCTTCGTCATCATGATTACATTGGCTATTCAACTTGAAAGCATGGCAGCATCACCATAATGACTCTCTTCTTCGCCCGCGCCTCTCGCCTGCCCCGGTTGCAACCGGGACTGGTTTTGTTTTTCCTTCTGGGTCTGGCCTTGCCAGGCTTCACCCCGCCGGCCAACGCCGCCATCACGGTGGTTCGCGACTATCGCCTGGGAGAAGCCGACCCCGGCGCCGTGGCGGGTGGAATTGCGACCAGCTCGGTGGACAGCATCATCGGCAATAATCTGACCATGTCGGGTTCGCCGGTTTACTCCCCGGACGTTCCGGCCAATGCCGCCGTCAGCAGTTCCCTCTCGCTCACGTTCAACGGCACCAATTACGGCACGGCGGCCTTGATCAATAACATGGACAATTTCGGCCTCGAAGCCTGGGTGAAAACGACCAGCACTTCCGACAGCCACTTTGTCGCCTACAACGGCAACACCGGTTCCAACGGCTGGGGGATTCTTCAGGATGGAAGCTCGGGCCACTTTATCGCCCTTTTCGGCGGCGTGGTGGTCATGGATTCCAACCTGGTGCCGACCAACCAATGGACGCACCTCGCCTTGGTGCGTGACAGCGGCACGGCGACATTTTACGTCA
Source organism: Pedosphaera sp. (assembly GCA_028293265.1). The sequence goes on from JAQGPB010000652.1 coordinate 1,481, forward strand.
ACGGCGTGGCGGGCGGTACCACCAGCGGGGCCCCGTTCCCGCCCAGCGGCTCCTTTGCCATTGGCGCAGTCCCGGAAAATCCGGCGACCGGGCTTTTCAATGGCCAGATAGATGAGGTGCGGGCGTTCACTTTTGCCCCCGGCGCGTTTCAAATGAATGACCTGCTCTACAATGCTGCCGTTCCCGTCCCGCTTGGCTTCACCCGCAAGGGTAGTCAGATCACGCTCTCGTGGCAGTCGGGCGGCCCGGCATTTGAACTCCAATACACGACCAACCTCTTCCCGGCCAACTGGATCGTGGAGACAAATGTCTCCCTCACGAACGGGGCGTCCACGGTGAATGAAACCGCCACCAACACGGGCCGCTTTTACCGGTTGAGCACCATTCCCCCCGCTCCGCCCTGCGGCAACGACGCTCCACCCGTGGCCATCGTGTCAACGGTGATGAACGGCAGCCCCGCAATAGTCCCGGTGCTTTTTTCGGATGTGGAATCCGAGCCGCCGGACACAACCTGCACGTATGAAACTTCTGCCGGGGTGGTTTGTTGTACTATGAACAAGGTCAACGCCCAGCGGCAGCTAACTTTCGATGCCTCGCAAAGCATTGATCCCCGCAGTTGCACCAATGGTTCGCTGAGCTACCACTGGCAAATTCGCTGGCCGGATTGTTCAGGCGGGCAGCTTTACTCCTCTGCTGGCGTCACCGGGTACCACTCCGCTGTCCTGCAGATCGCACCCAGTTCGCTCCCTATACTTCAGGGCGGCTGCCCTTATGACCCCAACGAATTTTTTTGGCTGGTCAGTCTCACAATCACGCATCAACCGTTTGACCCGAACGCGACGAATGCCCAAAGCACTCTGGTGGCGTTTCGGTTCAGATACCTGGGCTCCATTCTGCAGACGTCCATGTACTTTACCTGCCAAAGCTGCGCGGACCCAAGCAATCCGTCTTCCTGCGGTTGCACCATGACCAACGCCCTGCCGGCCACAGAACCCCCGTGAGCCGGGAATTGTGGCGTCTATTTTCGCGGCGGCTTTGTGCCTGGGCGATTTCACCAAATGGTGACTTGCTGGAATTTCATCTGCCTGGGCGAAGAATAAACGGGGAGTCAAGCGGTGATGATGCTGGGTGGCTCTTTGGGCGGGGAGGCTTGACTTGGAAAGTGCCGGCGCGATGATTTTCTGACCATCCGTGCATATCTTCGCCGATGTGCCGACAAACGCACACTTGCGTTCAATACATTTCATGGTATCACACAACGAAGCTTAACCAGAAGGACTGATTGTGATGACCCAACTGATGTTTCCCAAAGCCGTTTTCCGGCGTCTCGTTTTTGCACTCCTCATCGTATATGCGGCCGTGAGCGCTTTCGCCGGTGCAGGCGGCGTGGATACGACCTTCAATGTTGTGGTCAACAACACTGTTTATTCACTCCTCACTCGGTCCGATGGGAAAATCCTGATCGGCGGGTCCTTTACCACGGTCGCGGGTGTGTCGCGAAACGGCTTGGCCCGGCTATATCCGGATGGCACATTGGACACCACGCTTAGCAACTCGATCTCAGGAGGAGGCACGGTCTATGCCATGCTGATGCAGCCGGATGGAAAACTTCTGATCGCAGGCAGTTTCAACGCCACCTCCCAGACTCGCCAGAATGTCGCGCGCCTGAACGTGGACGGCAGCCTTGACGGAACATTCACCAACGTCAATCCCGGCGGCACAATTTTTGCCCTCGGTCTTCAAAACGACGGAAAAGTTTTGATTGGAGGCCAATTCTCCGCGCTAGGCTATCCCACCTCGTCACACAATTACATTGCCCGGCTGAATTCCGACGGAACGCTGGACAATACCTTCAATGCCGGAAACATCGCCGGAAACATGGTGAACGCCATCGCCGTGCAAGGCGATGGCAACATCCTGATCGGAGGCACCTTCAACTCCTTCACCACCTATAGCTTGACCCGCAACAACATTGCGCGGCTGACGACGAACGGAACGCCCGATTTGGCTTATCAACCAATCGCTGGCTCAACCATCCAGTCGGTTTTTCTGCAGAATGACGGCAGGAGCATGTGGGGCGGGCTTTTTAACAGTCTCGATTCTAGCTCGCGCGGACACGTGGGTAGGCTTAATCTGGATGGCACGCTGGACGGCGGATTTACCGCGAATATCGGAGCGAACGGCACGGTTTATGCCGTCACCGAGGACACGAACGGCAATGTTTATGCCGGGGGTACATTTTCAGAATACAACAACTCGGTTCGCGAAGGCGTGGCACGGGTTTTTTCCGATGGAACGCTGGACAGCAGCTTCAACAACACGACAAATTTTATCCCCCCACAAATCCGGTGTCTTGCCCTTCAAAGCGATGGGAAAGTGCTGGCCGGAGGGACCTTTACTGCTTTCAATTCCGTTGGACGAACCAATCTGGTCCGGCTTTATGGTAACATTTATCCTGCCGACATCGTCACGCAACCCCGGAGCCTCAATGCCGCCATCGGGACCAACGTCACTTTCAGCGTGGACGTCAGCAACCCCACGGTGGTAAACTATCAGTGGCGCAAGGACGGCACGGATATTTCGGGAGCAAACTTCAGCCAATATTCCTTGTTCAATGTGCAACTGGCGGATGCCGGCAATTACAGTGTTTTCGCCAGCGCCGGACTGGGCGGCGCCACGAGTTCCAACGCGTTGCTGCAAGTCGGCACACCGCCTGCCATCACCCAGCAACCGGCACCGGCGAACCTGACCGTGAACCAGGGACAGACCGCCACCTTCACCGCGGCGGCATCGGGCACCCCGTTGAATTATTACTGGAAATTGGGGGCAAAAAGCGTGGCGGGCACCAACGCCACTTTGATTCTTACCAATGTGACTCCAGCCCAGGCTGGCTCCTACGTCCTGGTGGTTTCCAATTTTCTCGGCAGCGTCACGAGTGCTCAGGTCTTCCTCACCGTCCTTTCCCCCATCGCTATCGCCTTGAACCCGGCCGATCTGGCTGCGCCGGTGGGCGGAGTTGCGAATTTCTCGGTCTCAGCCACCGGCTATCCGCTGAAGTACCAATGGTTGAAAGGCGGAAACCCCATTAACAATGCGACTGCTTCGTTTTACTCCATCACCAACGTCATGCTGACGGATGCGGGTGGCTATAGTGTCATAGTCTCCAATCAATTCAACAGCGTCACCAGTTCAGTGGCCAATCTTAGCGTCGGTTATCCGCCCAGTGTCACCACGCAGCCCATCAGCGTGACCAACAATCTGGGCGACACCACGGCTTTCAACTGCGCGGTAGCCGGAAACACGCCCATCACCTTTCAATGGCTTTTCAACGGCAACCCGCTGACCAACCAGAACACCACCAACCTGACGCTCACCAATGTTCAAATCGGCAGCATCGGCAATTACGCGCTGTCCGCCGCCAATGCCTTTGGCAGCACCGTCAGCTCAAACGCCTTCCTGAATTTGAACGGGTATCCTTCCAATCTCTACTTTGGCCTCATGGCTTTTTATCCATTTAATGGAAACGCGAACGATGCCGTTGGGACAAATAATGGGATAGTTTTTGGTGCGACGCTGTCAAGCGACAGGTTTGGCAACACGAATCAAGCATACTATTTTGATGGAACAACTAATTACGTCCAACTGCCTGCCTCGGCCGCCGTGTTTGGTTCACAAGATTTCACCATCAGCATGTGGTTCAATCCTCTGACATATCCAGACCCTACAATTCCGTTGCAAGCTGCCTGTTTTTTGATTTCCAAGGGACAAAACAATTTCGAACTTTCAACGGGTTCGCTGACTTCAGCTACAGGAATGGACTTTTTGCCGCGATTTGCAAGTGGGAACCAGTGGAATACGCCTGCATCTACATACCTAACTAATATATGGCAACACGTTGTCGCCATTTACCAGCCGTCAACCATGGGAGTGGAAGTTTTCTTAAACGGCATTTCTTTGGCTTTGACAGGCCCAACCAACACACCAGTTGGCTCCGACAACTCCACCCCCGCGACATTGGGATTAAGGACAGACGGAACACTCGCTTTCAATGGATTCCTTGACGAAGTGCGCATTTACAATCGCGCCCTCTCCACCAATGACGTGCAGCAGCTTTACGCATTTGAAAGCGGCCAGACGATCATCGTCCAGCAGCCGCAATCCCTGATGGTGTTTGCGGGGGCGGCGGCCAGCTTCAGCGTCCAGGCCGCCGGTGCCGGAACCTTGGGTTATCAATGGTATTACTCCAACGCCCCGGTGGCCAACGCCACCAATCCCGTGCTGACCCTGCCTTCTGTTCAAGCCGCCGATGCCGGCGCCTACTACGTGATGGTATCGAACAATTCCGGATCGCTTCCCAGCAGCGTGGCGAATCTTATGGTGGGCACTCCCCCGCAAACCCTTCAGGTCCATCTCAGCCCGGACAATTTCCCCAGCATTCAGATGCCGGGAACACCCGGATTCAACTACGTGCTCCAGACTGCCACCAACTTGATGCCTCCCGTCCTCTGGCAAAGCATCACCAACCTTCAGGCGGACACCCATGGCCTATGGACTTATATGGATACCAACGTACCCTCCTCCGGCTCCCGGTTTTATCGCATTGCGACACCTTGACTGGATGTAATTTTGAGCCGGCAAGTTTCGGCGACCTTTAAAAAGGGGGCCTAATGCAGAAAAACGACCCTTTTTCATTTGGTGGACCCAACTATTTTTCACGCCGCCAAACGTCCGCATTTTCCTGAAACCACCAAACCCGCATGAACATTGGCTGAATCTGACCTTTTTTCACAAATCTCCGTCCAAAAAATAAATGCTCTGATACCTGCCGTAGGTTTCATTTTTTCCCGGCCCCCGTGGTAATCTGCCCGCATGAAGTGGAGTTATGGAGCAGGGGAGCATCGGGAAGCTGGCTTGAAGGCAGCGGCAGCAGTGCCGCGGCGACTCCCCGGTTGGTATCCATGCGTGAGCCGCAACCACGCAGTGAGCATTGGGGAGCGCGCCCGCCCCGGGCGCTGCCAACGGCGCCCCCGCCGTTGGCTCCGCGACGGGCGAGTCCACAGCCCATGGCCTGCCACGCCGCCGGATGTTCAGCGCGAGGGCGCGCTGAACTGCAGCCGGGGCGGCTGCGCTCCCCATTCCTTTCAATTGCATGGTTACGGCTTTGGCGTGCCTCGGCGCGTCCGCAGTGCCGCGCTTGGCCGCTCAACTCAGCTAGCCTGTCTCGCCTTCAACCACTTGCGCCGCCTGTACCGCCTTGTACCGCCCTGTCCCACGTTGCGTTCCGGCCCGGATCGGCGCGGAGTTTCTCACCAAATCAGACCAAATTTGCGAGCAAGCCCCTTTCCCGTCCCACCCCTCAACCCTCAACCAAAACCATCAACCACTTTTGGCGCGGAGTTTCTCACCAAATCTGTACTCACCCTCAACCCTCAACCAAAAACCCTCAACCATTCGCGTACCCGCCTTTTTCCACCTTTTTCCGGCTTTTTCCGCAAAATAAATTTTTTTTTGTGCTGATCGAAAACAGACAGTCCGCCATCCGTCACTTGCAGTCGCTTAACGTCGCTTGGCCGAAAGCAGGGTTAAATGGCTCCGTTGCTGTAAGTGTCTATTCCGAGGGTGCTTACTGGCAGCGGGACGCTGCCGTAACTCGCAGGCGGGACGCCCGCGTTACGAGGGGCGGTCAGGCTTTGAAGGCTTGCTCGATTTTCACGGCCCAGTGGCCGTCGGCGGTGCCGAGGGTGCCGGTGAATTTGGGTGCGCCGGCGAAGCAAAGGCGGATCTGGCCGGCGAGTTCGGGAAGCAAGGGGATGACGTCGCCGGGTTTGAGTTGGGAAAGCTGCCGGGCGGTGACTTCGATGTCGGGGAGTTCAGCGGTGATGCTGAGTTCAACTTCGTCGAAGGCGGGGTTCCAGGGGTGCGCGCTGGTTCCGGCAGCGGGAACGGAAGCAGCAACGGGTTTGCCGCCGATTTCGTTGGCGGCGTTGAGTTTGAGGAGCAACGGTTCCATGGCGTGCCGGGGAACGGCAAATTGGATCTGTTCGGTGAGTTCGCCGAGGCGGGTTTCCATGCTGAGGACGAGCATCATGGTGTCGGGCGCACAGATTTGGAGGAAACGGGCGTTGTTCTCGTGCTTGAGGATCGCGGGACGGAGTTCGAGCAGATCGCGCCAGGCGCCGCACCATTCGCCGACGATGGTTTCGACAATTTTGTCGAGGAGCCGGGTTTCCATCTTGCCGATCTCGCGTGTTTCATCGAGCGGGACGGCGGGTCCGCCGAGCTCACGGTCCACCATGCAGAGGCCAAGATGGGGCGGGATGTCGAGCAGGCAGGTGCCGTTGAGCGGTTCCAGCTTGAGGAGGGTAAGATGGGTCGGGTTCGACAGGCTGTCGGCGAATTTCTGGAAGGGGATGGTTTCGAGCTTGGTCAGTTGCAGGCCCACTTCCAAGCCGAGGTGCATCGAGAGCCGGCCGGCAAGGGAATCAATGAATTCCTCGTGGCGGAGGTGGAGCTTGCGCAGTTCGTTGCCGGAGAAGAAGGAGAGTTTGGGAAATTCGTGCCGGGGCAGCGGCTTGCTTTCCGGCTCGCTTTTGCGGGCGGGCGCGGCGGTTTCGAGGGCGGCGGCATCGTCGCCTTGCGCCTGGGCCAGCAGTTGCTCGATGTCCGACGGGGAAACAGTTTCGTCAGAAGATGGAGGTGGGTTGCTCATGGCGGCGGTTCAGAAACGGGCCTGTGGCTGCCGCAAGTTTTCGAGATCAATTTCGCCCTCGCCTTCGAGCTGGCGGACGATGTCAATGATGCTGGATTGCGCGGTGTCAATCTCGCTGGGCTTGAGCGAGCCCATGAAGTCAATTTCCTCGCGGACGTTTTGCGCGGCGCGCTTGGAGATGGAGCCGAGCAGGGCGGCCTTGACGGCCGGGCTGGCGGCCTTGAGCGCGACGGCGAGCGTGTGCATGTCCACGGCCTGGAGAATGACCTGCAGGGTGCGGGGTTCGAGGCGTTCGAGTTCCTCGAAGGTGAACATTTTTTTGCCGATATTCTTGGCGAGGTCGGCGTTGCGTTCGTGGAGCGAACTGAGAATGGATTTGCTGACGCTTTTGGGCAGGGCGTTGAGCAATTGGGCGGCGACCTTGACGCCGCCGGTCTGGTTGACGGCGCGCCGGCGGTTGCCGCCGAACTTGCGCTGCAGTTCCTCGGCGACGCTTTCCACAACTTCAATCGAAGTAGGCGCGAGGGTGGCGAGGCGTTCGATGATCTGTTCGCGCTGTTCGGGACGAAAAAGGGAGAGCAGTTCAGCGGCTTTTTCCTGCGGGAGGTAACTGGCAACGAGCGCAATGGTTTGAATTTGTTCGTGGCGGAGAATGTTGAAAATATGACGTGGTTCCATCTCCACGATTTGCTGCATGGCGGCGACGGGCGCGCCCTGGGGCGAGACGCGGCCAAGGATCTCCGTGGTGCGGAAGAGGCCGACCGACTTTTCGAGCAGCCGTTCGACGCGGCCAACGCCGCCGGAGATGGCCGTGACGGCCTCGACGGCGACGGGAGAGAAATCGCGCAAAATTTCGGCCTGCATCTCCTGGCTGATGGTGGCAAACTTGGCCATCTCGGCGGAAACAGCCTCCAACTCATGCTCGTCCAGGCCCTTCATGATCTGGGCGGCATTTTCCTCGTTGATCATCAACAGCAGGCCCGCCAGCTTTTGGATGCGGGTCAGTTCCGCGCCTTCGCTGGCGGTTTTAGGCTCGGCTTCTTTGGTGGCGTTCATCAATCAATTATGCTCGCGGTGCACGCGCGTGGCTCTTCATCAAGATGCCTATCGGCGGGATGGCGGTCTGGCTTTAGCGAAAAAGCTGCGGGTTGTAGGGATTTTAAAAATTGCCTCGGGTGGTTTTGTCGGCCTAAAGTGTTTGAAAATAACCAATAAGCATCAAAGGGCGATGTTTCGAAAACCCTCGCGGGTCGGGAAGCATGTTTTCCGAGGGAATGGCGAGTTATTGGGGGTGCGAAGTGAAACTAAAATTTAGCAGTCTCATCACCGGAAGCTTTCTTTTGGCGATCATGCTTTTGATCGTGCTGGGCGGGGTCGCATACCTCAGCATCACCGGGCTGATCCAGGCGGCGGACGCGGTTTCGCACACCCATGAGGTGCTGGAAAACCTGAACGGGCTGCTGTCGGAACTTTCCGATGCGGAAGTGGGGGAGCGGGGTTACATCATCACGGGGAACGAGTCGTTTCTGGAACCTTACAATGGGGCGGCGGCGAAGGTGGACGCGCAACTGAAAACGCTGGTCGTGTTGACGGCGGACAATCCGGCGCAACAGGAGCGGCTGGCGAAATTGATGCAATTGACCGGGAAGAAACTGGAAGTGGTGAACAAGGGGATCGCGCTGCGGAGGGACAATGGCTTTGAACCGGCGGCGGCGGAAGTGCGGACGCAGGAAGGCAAACGGGTGATGGACGAGGTCCGGGGCGTGATTGCGACGATGGTCGGCGAGGAAAAAAGCCTGCTGGCGGCAAGAGACCGGCGGGCGCGGACGCGCGCGGGGATTGCCGTACCCTTTTCATTGATTGGCGACATAGTGAGTTTGTTGCTGCTGGCGGGGGTGTTCTATCTGCTGAAACAGGAAATTGCGAACCAGCGGCGGGCCAAGCAGGAAATCCGGGCATTGAACCAGAGTCTTGAAGAACACGCGGGGCAATTGGAAACCGCCAACAAGGAACTGGAGGCGTTTTCCTACAGTGTGTCGCATGATTTGCGCGCGCCGTTGCGGCATATCAGCGGGTTTGTGGATTTGCTTGGCAAGCACGAGGGGATGGGCAAGGATGAGAAGGCGGCGCGCTACCTCAAGTTCATTTCCGATTCGGCGCGACGGATGGGGGCGCTGGTGGATGATTTGCTGGCGTTTTCGCGCATGGGCCGGACGGACATGCGTCTGACGCAGGTGAATTTGACTGAAATGGTGGTCGAAGTCGGGGGCGAACTGGCCGGGGCCTGCCGGGGCCGGTCCATTGAGTGGCGGTTCAGCGCCCTGCCCGTGGTGCAGGCGGACCCTGCGATGTTGCGGCTCGTGCTGGTAAATTTGCTGGCCAATGCCATCAAGTACACCGGCACCCGCAGCCAGGCGAAGATTGAAATGGGCCACCAGCCGGGTGAGGCGGAGGATGTAATTTATGTCCGTGACAACGGAGTCGGGTTCAACATGAAGTATATAGACAAACTTTTTGGAGTGTTCCAGCGGCTGCATCATGCCGATGAATTTGAAGGAACGGGCATCGGGCTGGCCAACGTCCGCCGGATCATTGGACGCCATGGCGGGCGCACCTGGGCGGAAGGCGCCGAGGGCCAGGGCGCAACTTTTTATTTTTCACTTCCCAAACAGGCAAATCATAAACCAACCGGCAATCAATCCTAATTCCATGCCACCTTTGAAACGCATTTTATTGGTCGAGGACAGCGCCCAAGACGTCGAACTCACCCTGGCCGCGTTGGCGGAACACAACCTGGCCAACGAGGTGGTGGTGGCGCGCGACGGCGCGGAGGCGCTGAATTATCTGTTGCGCCGCGAACAGTTCGCCAGCCGCGCGAACGGCCTGCCGGTGGTGGTGATGCTCGATTTGAAAATGCCGAAGGTGGATGGATTGGAAGTCCTGCGCGAAATGAAAAACCATCCGGATTTGAAGCAGATTCCGGTGGTGATGATGACTTCCTCGCGCGAGGAACAGGACCTGGTCAGGAGTTACTCGCTGGGGGTGAACGCCTATGTGGTGAAGCCGGTGGACTTCCAGCAGTTTGTTTCATCTATCAAACAGCTTGGTTTTTTCTGGGCTGTGATCAACGAGCCGCCGCCGGCCTGCACGCGACCTGCCGCCTGAACCCCGGATTTATTTCTCCAGCCAGCCCTGCGCGATTTTTTCGGCCAATCGTTCCAGCCAGTGCGCCGCGTTTTGCTTGGCGTCATCCGCGCCGGTCAGTTCCGTCAAGCCGTGCTGGCGGGTGAAGAGGTTTTTTTTTGCGCGTGGATGCGGGATTACAGTTCCGGCCAGGCCGAGGCAAGGGATTTTCATCTTGAAACAGCGCTCCGCAATCTGCCCGACGCCCTTGCCCATCAGGGTGGAAGGATCAATCGCGCCCTCGCCGGTGATGACGAGATCGGCCGAGTGCAGTCGCTGCGCCAATTCCGCCTTGCGCGCGAACAAATCAAAACCCGGCTGAAGCCGCGCGCGCAGAAAACAGCGCAGTCCAAAACCCAATCCGCCTGCCGCGCCCGCGCCCGGTTCGTTCGCCATGAACCGTCCACGATGGCTCATCATCTCCAACCGGCGGAGACAGCGTTCTGCCAGCGGAAAATCCGGCGGCGTCAATCCCTTTTGCGGTCCATAAACACGGGTGCAACCATGCGCGCCCAGCAGCGGGTTCTGCACATCCACCGCCACGATAAAATCCTCAAACCACTTTGGATGTTTTGGCGCACATACTTCCGCGAGTCGCTGGAGTTGAGTCCATTCATGGATCGGATTGCCACAGTCGTCCAAGAACTCCCAGCCCAACGCGCACGCAACACCAAAGCCGCCATCATTCGTGGCGCTGCCGCCGATGCCGATGAAGCAACGCTTCGCGCCCTTGGCCGCCGCCGCGCGAATGACCGCGCCCAACCCGTAAGTATCCAGCTCGAAGGGATGGAATTTTTTCGCGGGCAGTTGCGCCAGACCAATCACGTTCGCAGATTCGATGATGGCAGTCTGGCTTTTTGGCTCCCACCACCAATGCGCGCGGATGGGGCGGTGTGCGGCATCCACCGTCTTGACCGCGATTTTTTTTGCGCCGAGCAGGGTGCTCATGACTTCGCCAAAGCCGTCTCCTCCATCGCTCATGGGCAGCAATTCGAGGCTGTCAGCAGGCCGTGCATTGCGCCAACCGCGCGCGATGGCTGCGGCGGCATCCGGGGCGGTAAGCGTCCCCTTGAATTTGTCCGGCGCGATCAAAACCTTCAATGACATGCCCGATTTATCAAGCCACCGGGTGCAATGCGCAATGCGAAAAGGAAACAGTTGCCAAAATCGCGCCCTGTGGCAGTGTAGAAGAAGATTTAAATTATTATGAATAAACCGAAAATCATCGCCTATTTGAAGCCCTCCTGCGGCTGGAGCCAGGGTGTCCGTGCCATCATGCGCAAATATGACCTTCCTTTTGAAGACCGCGACATCATCAATAACCCGGTGGAGCGCCAGGAAATGATCGAGAAGAGCGGCCAGATGCTCAGCCCTTGTGTGGAGATCAACGGCAAAATGCTGCCGGACATCAGCGGCGAGGAAGTGGAAGCTTACATGCTGGCAAATGGACTGGTGGGAAACACTGAGCGCGAGGCGGATTCGCCGACCAACCAGCCTTGTGCCCATGAAATGCCGCAGGCGTCGCCGTTGCAGTTTCAGGCCCGCCGATAAAAGGCAATTTTGTTTTCAAGAAATGCGAAGGTGAAAACCTTCGCATTTTTTATTGGCTCAATTTATTCCGTCGCGCCGATAGACTTCGAGCTCGTAATTTCGCATGGACAAAAAACCCATGTTTCGGCGCGAGGCCCAGAATCCGTTTCGTTCCGGCGTGAATTTTTTGCCGGTAGAAATCCAGTTTCCGCCGATCACGTTGGTGACTTCGTCGAAATCCTTGGGCGTAATTATCAGGACCGTCAGGCGCTGTTTTTCCTCGGGCAGGAATGCCGACAGATAAAGCGGCATGAATGTCCGGGCTGCCGTGCGTTTTGCCGCGTAATAAGCGGCGTGTTCGCCATACAACCAATCCGAGGCGTTCACATTTTCGCGCAGGAGTTTTTCCACGTTCGAGTAATCGCGGTCGGACCAATCAGCCGCGGCCGTGACGCCGTTCAGCGCGAGGCTGATTCCCATTGCGCCCGCCAGAAAAGCTCCGCAAATCCAGCGCCATATTCCGCCGGGTGGCGAATGCGACAGCGCCATGCAAACGCACAGGCAAAGCGGCACGTAGGTCATCCAACCGTAATAGGTGGGGAATTTGCCGGATAAAATCAGCGCCACGGTGAGGGTGAGAGAATAGACGAGGCCGAATGACAGCGGCGATTTTAAGAAGCCGGCGCAACTTGTGTGCTTCGATTGCGAATCTCCAGTGCCGGTCTCCTTATGTTGATTTCTCCAAAGAGCCCTGACTGCCATTATCACCGCGAGCGCGAACATCACCATGAAGCTGAAATCTTTTGGGACCAGGTTGCTGTGGCGCAGTTCGCCCCGCCCCAGCCAGCCGAAGAAGCCGACGGTGGTGTGCTGGCGGATGCTTAACAAAAAGCGATCCAGCACCCCGTGCGAAACATAAAACCAGGCCAATGCCGCCCCGCCCAGCGCCACGCCGGTCCAGGTTGCCAGCACCGCAGGCAAGATTTTGCGGCCCAAATACAGGAACAACAAGCATCCGCCCACCGCCAGCAGCGGCAGCAATTGCAATCCCGCCCATGGCATCAATGCGCCCAGTGCCATGGTGCCGAAAATTCTTTGCCGCCAGCAGGCGCGCGAATGGACGTAAATTACGGCGCAAACCAGCAGCAGCGCCAGGCAATCCGGCCGGCCGCTGCGATAGGCAAACACCATGCTGTAGCCTGTCATGATGAGTCCGAGCAAAAGCAGGCGCGCCCAGCTTGTCGTGACCAGATTCAGGCGGATGCAGGCCCGCCAAAACAACAGGGCCGCCGCAACCAGATAAACGTAATTGATCGAACGGACTGCCAAGATGGAAAAACCGAAGAGCTTCATCCACAAATAAAGCAGGAAGGAATGCAACGGAACGTTGCCGGCCCAAAATTCATTGGCATGCTGCACGTACCACGCGCTGGAAGTGAATCCGTGGCCGAGGTAAAGATTCACGGCGGGATCGGAATACATCACTTCATCAATCCATACGAAGGGATAGCGCGTGCCGGTAAGGAGGTTTAACGCCAGAAAACCGAGCGAGAAGAAAACAACGCACCAGGTTTCCCAAGCGGGGTTGGGTATGCTGGAAGGTGATTTCATCCGCGGTGTGACTGGCATCCGGCCAAGGCGTTTATTTTATGTCCGGCATGTCCTGTTTCGCGATGGGCCAGGCGGCTTTTTCATCGTCCGGCAGGCGTTTGACGACGACATTGCGGAACATCACCACGCTGCCTTCGTTGTGCTGTTGCAGGGCGAGATGACCGGACTTGAAAGTGTTCTTGGAATCAACGAAATCAGTCACGATCTTGTCATTGACCTTGATGATGATGCGGTTGCCGATGGCAATCACCTGCTGGGTCCACCAAGTATCATCGGCGATCAATTGTTCGGTCACCTTGCTGAAACCGTAGAGGCTGCCGGTTCTTTGCGGATCGGGGCTGGTGTTTTCCACCTGGGCCTCATAACCCCGGGGAAAGCCCTTGCCCAGCGCGGCGCGGACATACATGCCGCTGTTGCCCGAGTGATTCAATTTCACCTCGGCCCGGAATTCCAGATTGGTGTAGGTGTTCGGACTGAAAAGGTGGCTCGTTTTTCCCTGACCTATCACCACGCCATCCTTCATTTCCCAGCCACCCGGAGTGGGCGCGGTCCAGCCGCTTAAAGTATTTTCGTCAAAGAGCTTGATCCAGCCGTGGGCGTCCGGTTTTTCAGGCAGCGCCTGGCCGGGTTCGTTTCCGGCGCGCAGCGGAATGTCAAGGGCGAAGCAGAACAGTCCCAGAGAAAGTTGGAGGAGATGCCGTTTCATGGTGCGATAATGTCCGTCCGTTTTAACCGCTTTTGGCAGGGTTGACAATGTTATTGATACTTCGCGGCCGGTACACCACTTTTTCACCATGCGAATCGTCAAATCGGTTTCCGCAATGCAACGGCTGGCGAAACAATGGCAGGGCCGGCGCGTGCGCGTCGGCTTTGTGCCGACCATGGGCTACCTGCACGAAGGGCATCTCAGCCTCGTGAAAAAGGCGCGGCAAATCGTGGGCCCGCGCGGCTGCGTGGTGGTGAGCATTTATGTGAATCCGACACAGTTCGGGCCGCATGAGGACCTCTCGCGCTACCCGCGCGATTTTGCGCGCGACAAAAAATTGTGCCGTGCCGCCGGGGTGGACGTGATTTTCGCGCCCGACGACGGGGAAATGTATCCACAAAATGGGGCGAGGGAATACAGCACCTATGTGGTGGAGGAAACGTTGTCACGCGGCATGGAAGGCGCGTCGCGGCCAACGCATTTTCGCGGCGTGACCACGGTGGTGGCCAAATTGTTCAATATCGTGCAACCGGAAGTCGCGGTGTTTGGCGCAAAAGATTTTCAGCAAGCCGCAGTCATTCAGCGCATGGTGCGCGATCTGAACTTTCCAGTGAAGATTGTAGTGGCGCCCACACATCGCGAACCGGACGGCCTGGCGATGAGTTCGCGCAACAAATATCTTTCGCCGGCGCAACGCCAGCAGGCGATTGTTTTGTCCGAGGCGCTGCAACTGGCAAAAAAATTGGTGAAGGTCCGGGCGATTCCATCCGCCGATCTAAAGGCGACGTTGACACGATTCATCGCCTCACGACTCGAGGCACGACTGGATTACATCGAGTTTTTCGATC
>JAQGPB010000007.1 GCA_028293265.1 Pedosphaera sp.
TGGAGCGCGGATGGCGCTGTTCAGTTGGCGAAACCTTGCCAAAATTGCCGAGCGACTTTTCCAACGGCGGCGATTTGGGAACTTTTGGGGTCTTCCGCGCGGGTTCGAGAAATTTTTCGACCGGTGCCTGACCGCTCCAGATTTTCTGGGCGAGTTCGACCGCGCCCCAGGCACTTTCGCGTTCCAGGGGCGAAACCACCGCGCCGGGCCAGATTTTTTTCAAGCGCGCGCCCACCAATTTGGCGAAGTTGGGTTGTTTGATCAGCACGCTGCCGGCCAGAATGAAGCGGACCGTGGACCGCGGCCCGGCCAGTTGGCGCGCGCAGGTGGCGGCGTCTTCCGCCAGGCTATCCTCGGCGGACGCGAGGACGTCGGCGGCAATCTTGTCTCCCTTTTGCCAGGCATTGAATACTTCCATTGCGAGGCCGGCAATCTGGGATTTGTCCGCGGCTTGGGCCCAGGCAATCAATTCGTTCGGTTCGTTCAATTGCAGCCGGTGGAGAAGCTGGCGTCCAAGTTTGGACCAGGCCCCGTCGCGGTCGAAATAATAGACAACGGCCTTGAGCGCGCGCAGCCCGATTTCGTAACCGCTGCCCTTGTCGCCCAGGATGTGGCCCCAGCCGCCGATCTTGGCAGTCTTGCCATTGGGGTTGCGACCGTAGCAGCACGAGCCGGTGCCGCTCAGGATCAGCACGCGGGCCGGTTCCGGCACGTCGTCTCTGCCCTCGGCGGCGGCGAGCGCGGTTTCCAAATCATTCGTGGCGTGGCACGGAATGTCCCGCCAGACCTTGCCCGCAATGATGCGCATCCGTTCCCAATCTGGCTTCGAGCGCGCACCCGCCATGCCGATAGCCAGTGCGTCAGGAGCGGGGAACGCGCTGGCAATGGATTTGAAAAGGCCAAGCACCTGCGCGTCCGTGAGCAGTTTCAAATTGGCGGGACCCGCTTCAAAACGCTGGAGAAAATTCCGGCGCGCATCCGCCAAAATCGCGACAGTATGGGTGCCGCCGCCCTCGATGCCGAGGAACAATGGCCTGATCGGTTCTTCTGAACTGCTCTTCATGCGCGGCGAGTATCCGAGAGGGATTTTATTTTTCAAAGAATAAAATGTTTTTTGGCCTGGATGACACAAGCCATTTCAATGATGACCGAGCGCGGCTGTGTCGCAGACCAGCCGCAGCATTTGGACAAGCCCAAGACACCGGGATCATTCAAGCCGCAGCGGCTGGTTCCTCGTCGCTGCGCTCCTTGGAATACAGCCACGCTCCGTACAAAACGGGAATATGCGCCTGCTTTTTGATGTCATGCCTCTCGCCTCCTTTTAAAAACACCCGTTTTTTTACCGACCTTGGACAGCCTGTGTCCACCTTCCCGTGTGATGCTCAGGCGGGTCAAATCACCCAGGCATCACATTTATGATGATGATTTAAACCAGAAAAGGAGCTGAAATTATGAAAAAAGCCGCCTCAAACGCCCGCTGGAGCGGGCTCTCACCCGAAAACCTGCAAACCTTGGAAAACTGGTTGTTCGACGCAAAACTCACTTATCCATGCGCCCTCGAACGGGCCCGGCGCGAACTCGGCTTCACCGGCTCCCCTTCCAGCCTCAAACGCTTTTACCAGCGGCGCTCAAGGGAGCGCACGGTGCAGGGCTTCAGGGAGGTGTGTTTCGGCGCTGAAACCATCACGCAAGCGCCGGGCGATACCGCTCTGTTGCGCGCGGCGGCAATGAAAATGGTCGGACGCCTGTTTCTAAGCCGCATCACCGAAACGCCCGAAGCAGTCAAAGATTGGGAACCCCTGGCCAGACTCCTCCTGCAAAGCGAGGACAATGAGTTGCGGCGGCAGATGAAAAGCGAGGAAAACACCATCCGCCGGGAATGCCTCAAGTTTGCCCAGGAGCGCTTCCATTACAATGTCATCGAGGAGGCCCAGAAAATCTTGCCCCAACTGGAGGCGCTCGCCGAGGCCCGGAAGGACCCCGACACGCAGTTTTTTGACCAAAGCAAGTACCTCAACGGCATGCTGCGCACGCTCTTTGGAGATACCGGCTATTTCCACCCGGAAAACCTCGCAGAAGCCGAGGCTCAGGCCAAGGCCGCCGCCGCCGGCGGACGCCCGCTGGCGCCCCACGTCATGGAATATCTGAATGAGCGGGCCGCCCGCGCCGCAATCCAAAAAAATGCAACCCAGCAAAACCACCCCGTTTCCTCGGCCCAAAACACCGACGGTCCGGTTTAGACCGCTTTCGCCCGGTTTCGCCCGGTTTGCCGTTGGGCGGTCCGCTTTGGAATCCCATCCGTCACATCGGTCGCACTCCGTCCCACTCCGCCGCCATGGGTTCGCCGGATCAGCCGGGGTGAGCTCGTTGTGGCGTATCCTTTTGCTTTGAGTAACCGGACGAATGGGGTTAAGTAAGAATCATGACAGCAACGGAAAAAACGATCTGGGAAACGCTAACGGAGCTTGACCGGCAGGTGAAGCTGATGCCCTCGGCCAATCCGAAGCCGAACTTGCTGCCGCTTTTCGCGCGCCTGGACGAATTGACGCGCCAGTTGCCGCCGCAGACCTCACCCGACCTGTTGCATTACCTGCACAAGAAAAGTTATGAGAAGGCGCGGCTCTTTCTTGAGGGGCGTGATGCGGAAAACGCGGCGGGGAATTGCGGGCATCGTTGAGTTTTTGCTTCCATGCTCGATGACACCATTGCCGCGATAGCCACACCGCTGGGTGAAGGCGGCCTGGCGGTGATCCGCATTTCGGGGCCGGGTGCGCTCGCGGTGGCGGACAAGAGTTTCGTCGGGCTCGGCAAGTCCGCCGTCCGGCCTTCCGCCGCGCCCACCCACACAATTCATTACGGTCAGGTCATGCGCCATGGCCGGAGCGTGGATGAAGTCATGCTCGCCGTCATGCTCGCTCCCCGCACCCTGACGCGCGAGGACGTGGTGGAAATCACCTGCCATGGCGGCCTGCTGCCCGCGCGGCTGGTGTTGGACACCGTGCTGGAGAACGGGGCCCGGATGGCGGAACCGGGCGAGTTCACCCGGCGCGCTTTCTTGAACGGGCGGATTGACCTGGCGCAAGCGGAGGCGGTCGCCGATTTGATTTCGGCGCGCACCGAACTGGCGTTGGCGGCGGCCAATGAGCAACTCGCCGGAAAACTTTCGCAGCGCATCAATCAGCTTCGCGATGAATTGATCAAGACGCTCGCACACATCGAGGCGCATATTGATTTTCCCGATGAGGACATTGCGCCGGATACCAAGGCGCAACTGCTCGCGCGGTTGGAGCGAGGCGGGCAATTCATGGATGAACTGCTGCGCACCGCGAATGAGGGACAAATTTTGCGGCGTGGCATCCGCGCAGCCATCGTGGGGCGTCCCAACGCGGGCAAGTCCAGTTTGCTCAACCAGCTTTTGGGCCATGAGCGGGCGATTGTGTCGGCCATTCCCGGCACGACGCGCGATACCATTGAAGAAACGGCCAATATTCGCGGGTTGCCGGTGATTTTCGTGGACACGGCGGGCCTGCGCGATGCAGGAGATGAAATTGAAGCCGAGGGCATTCGCCGCAGCCGCGAATCACTGGCGCGGGCCGAGTTTATTTTGCAGGTGCTCGATGGTTCGCAACCGTTGACCGAGGCGGATGAAAATTTTCTCGACGAGTTCGGCGCAAAAAAACGCATTCTGGTGCGAAACAAAATTGATCTGCCTCCGCGTCTGGAATTGCCCGAAAAAATCAATGCGCCGGTCATCGCCGTCTGCTGCCTCACTGGCAAAGGCATTGAGACGCTGAAAGACGCCATCAAGGAATTGGCATGGGCCGGTGAAATCCAGGCGGAGATGTTGCAGGTGATGATCAATGCCCGGCATCAGGAAGCGCTGGGCCGCGCGCGCGCGGCGGCGCAAAGGGCAGGGGAGGCGTTGCGGTCAAATCAGACTCTGGAACTGGTGGCGATGGATTTGCGGATCGCGACGAATGCGGTCGGCGAGATTGTAGGCAAGACGACGACGGATGATTTGCTGGA
>JAQGPB010000050.1 GCA_028293265.1 Pedosphaera sp.
CCCAGATGCCCGACCTGCCAACCATGGCTGGCTTGACTGGCTGCGGCGCGAGCTGGCCCCGTCGCACGAGCGCAAAGTCAGAACGCTCATTCTCATCTGCGGCGCTGTCCTTTGCGTGATCATCTCGACGGTTCTGCAGGTGCCGGAGCTCGGGCTTTCCGCGTACATGATCTTTTTCATCTCGAAGGAAAACAAAAGGGTCACGACCATCGTCGGCGTCCTCGGCATGATCGGCGTCACCATCGGAATTGCAGTGAGTCTACTCCTTTACAAGCTCACTTATGGGCATCCGGAGTGGCGCATTCCCTCCATGGCGATCTTTCTTTTTCTCGGGATGTTCTTGTCCCGCGTCCTGGTGCTGGGGCCGCTGGTGTTCCTCCTAGGGTTTGTCATCGCCGTCACTCAAAGCATCGGAGAGTTGGTGCCTTCACCGGAACGGCTGGTTCGTACCATCCTCTGGATTTGGGTGGCAATTGCGTATGGCGTTGTCTTGACCGTCGTCCTCAACCGACTTTTCCTGCCAAAGCCGGCAGGCCCGCCCAAGCCGCTGCCGAAGGGCCTGTTCGTGCCGGACGCGTTCACGAATCCGGCCCATGTCCGGTTCGCGCTCAAGGTCACGCTCGCGGCGATGTTTTGTTATTTCTTCTATACCGGGGTTGATTGGTTTGGAATTCACACCGCTTTCATCACCTGCATCTTCATCGCGCTCGAAACCACCGGCGCCACACTCTACAAAGGCATTCTTCGGGCCCTCGGCTGCATCATTGGCGGATTGCTCGCGCTCTTCTCGATCCTCGTCCTCATCCCGCACATGGAGACGCTCGCTTCTCTTGTCATCCTGGTCGCGTGCGTCTCGGCGATTGCCGGATGGGTCGCCACCGGCACCGAACGTATCGCTTACGCCGGTTTGCAGATTGCCTTCGCCTTCTTTTACAGCCTCTTTCCGGGCTTTCAGCCATACGCGCCGGACATCGACCTCACCAATGTTCGCGATCGTGTCTTCGGCATTCTCTTCGGTTTGATTGTCATGACACTCGTCTTTCAGTACATCTGGCCCGAGCGGGCAATGGATCGATTGCGGGAAATTTTGCGGGAAGCCCTCGGACAGCTTGCCAGGCTCCTTGTCATTCCAAGCCCGGGGACCTCAGTGAATGTGGCCCGGCCGAAGGCCGAAGCGCTCATTGCGGAAATTTCGAGGGAACTCGAGAAGGCGCGGCGCCAGGCCGAACTGACGAGCTTTGAACCCGACGAGCCGCGACCTCGCGAGAGCGTTTCGTCAGCCCTTTTGGAAACCATTCTCTCACGCGCTGAGCACGTGTTGACTCTTGCAACCTCGCTCAACAGTGATTCTGGCTGGCAGGAATGGCATCGGCTGCCACCTGAGGCGCAAGCCGCCGAGAGTGAATTGCGAAACGCCGTTGCGAGGCAATTCAAACGTGCGGCCAATGGCGATGGCGCAACGGATGCCGGCACCAATCTTCCAATCGCCTTCGCCCGTTGGGAAGAAACAGTCCAACGGATGTCCCTGGCAGGCAGCCGGATTACACGCGTCTCCCAGATTGCCGCGGAAGCGCAACATCTTGGAGGATGAGCAAAACTAGTCAATTCTCCATGCAATGGCACCCAATTGAATCGCGGTTGCTGTTCCAAGCGGTCCTCCTGGCGTTGCTCTTCCATGCCAGCCGCGCGGCCAGCCAGGCGCCACCAACTTCCCCGGCTCACCCATGGCATTCACCGCAGGAGTATGAGTTCGCGCGCGAAGCTGAACCGTTCCGATACCCTGCACTCCCATTTGACCCGTCCAAAACGTATTCTCTGGCCGAACTGGTCGATCTGGCCGAAACCCGGAATCCCGAAACCCGCGTTGCCTGGGAGCAGGCCCGCGACCAGGCAAGCTCTTTGGGAATCACCCGGAGCGAGTTGTATCCGGCTCTGGCCGCTGTGGCCCTGTCCCAAATCAATCGCAGCCAGGTCTTTTTTGGCACCAACTTCTTTCCGCAAACGATTGGGGAGATTGAAGGGGGCTTGGAGCTGAACTACACCGTCTTTGACTTCGGCGCACGGTCCGGACGAATCAGCGCGGCCAAAGCGCAGCTCCTGGCGGCCAATTTCGCCTTTAACGACACCCATCGCCGGATCATTTACCAGGTCGAGCAGGCCTGCTATCGGCTGCTCAATGATGCCGGTCAGATCGCCGCCGCCGAAGCCAGTCTCACCAACGCGCTGACCGTGCAACAGGCCGCCGAAGACCGGATGCAACACGAGCTGGCGACTTTGCCCGACGTCCTGGAAGCACGCAGCGCGGCCGCGCAGGCGCAATACGAACTCCAAGCCGTGCTGGGAGCCGAGCAAATCTCGCGGGGCAATCTGGCAAGGGCGCTGGGAATCCTGCCCACCGTCCTGATTCGCACGCAGCCGCTGGAGCAGCTTTCGATTCCGGACTCGATTTCCGACACCGTCGAGCAGGCGCTCGATCGCGCCTTTGCCCAACGCCCGGACTTGATGCAAAGGCTGGCCGAGGTGCGCTCCGCCCAGGCTCGAATCAAGGAGGCTCGCGCCGCTTTTTATCCCACTCTAAACCTTAATGCGACGGGGAGCGGGCAATCACTCCATGGGACACAATCGTCGCTTCCCTGGGTGCATACGTCGCAACTGAATGGCAGCGTGGGCCTGAGCTTGACCTGGTCTCTCTTCGATGGTGGAGCGCGCAGGAATCAGCTCGCGAAAGAAAAGGCCGATGCCCGTGCTTCGGCGGCAAGAGTGCAAGCGTCCCGCGACGAAGTGGCGGATGAGGTCTGGACGGCTTACTCGAACTTGCAAACGGCCCTTCGGCAGCGGCAAGCGGCGCTCGCTCTTCTGACGGCGGCCGTACAATCTTACTCCGCCGCGCTGGAATCCTACAACAACGGCCTCAGGAATTTGCTGGATGTCACTGCCGCCCAGCGAACCCTGGCTCTGGCCCGCTCGACCGATGTCCTTGCCCGCACTGAAGTGCTTTCCGCGCTTGCGGAACTGGCCTTCCGGACCGGCGATTCGATCCAGCCGCCAGGCCGAAGAAAGGGCGGACCATGAAACGCAGTCCGGTTCGCCGCCGTTTCCTCCGCCGGGTTGCTTTCGCTCCCTGGCTGCTGGGCGGATGCTCCCGGGCTCCGGCTTTTGATCTCCTGGGCTCCCAGTTTCCGGCGTGTCTGTTCTGTTTCTTCATAAGCATTGTGCTGACGGTTCTCTCCCGTTGGCTCCTCTTGCGCCTGAAGATTGCGATTGTTTTTCCGGTTCTCGTCTATCCGAGCCTGGCGGCATGCTTCACCTTTTTGCTTTGGCTCGTCTTCTTTGGCTGAGGATTTGATCATGAGCACTGATGCTCCCAAGGATGAACAAAAACAGCAACGGATAGGCCGCTGGGTGAGCGGCGGAATCGTGGCCGCCGCCGTGCTGCTTGGTCTCATCGTGCTTTATCACTCGACCCATCACCCGCAGACCGATGATGCGACCGTATTTGCAAACTACATCGGAATCGCCCCCCAGGTGGAAGGGCCTCTGGTCCACCTGAACGTGCATGACAACCAGCTCGTCCCAAAAGGCGCATTGCTGTTTGAAATTGATGAGCGGCCCTACCAGTACGCCCTGGAAAACGCCTTGTCGGAACAGGCTGCCCTTGAGGGACAAATCACCAATGAGCAACGAAGAATCGCCGCGCTCACAAGCGCAGTCTCGGTTTCCGAAGCCAACATTCGCAGCGCCGAAGCCGACGTGGTGACGGCCGGGCAAGGTGTCAGTCGCGCGCAGGCGGAATGGGCCTATGCCAGCAACAATTTGCAGCGCCTGGAGCCTCTGCTGGTGAAGCATTTCGTGACGGTGGACGACATTGACAAGGCGAGAACCTCGGAAGTCGCGCTGCTGGAAGCTCTCCGGCAGGCGCAATCGAGACTGGTGCTCGCGCAAGCGGTGCTGAGGTCAACCCAGGCGCAGCACGAACAGTCTTCCAACGCCGTCACCACCCTCGAACCGCTCCTCAACCAGCGCGGCGCCCGGGAGGCGGCGGTGAGGAACGCCCGTTACAACTTCAACAACAGCCGGGTTTACTCGCCGTTCGAGGCGCGCGTGACCAACCTCAAGATTTCCGAAGGCGCGTACGCCCACGTGGGTCAGGAGATGTTCATTTTGATTGACACGCGCCGCTGGTGGGCTCTCGCCAACTTTCGCGAAGGACAGTTGGAGCATATCGCCCCCGGAATGCGGGCTGATGTCTATGTGATGACAAAGCCCGGCCGGCGCTTTTCCGGCGTCGTTGACAGCATTGGATTCGGGGTCATGCCGGATGCCGATGTAATAGGCACTTTTGGGAGCGGGCTCCCGGACGTTCAACGGACTCTTAATTGGGTTCATCTCGCCTCAAGGTATCCGGTCCGTGTGCTCGTCCAGGAACCCGCTCCTGACCTCTTTCGCGTGAGCGCGTCAGCCGTGGTCATCATCCGCGGGAACTGACCATGGCCCCTCCCGCTGAACCTGTGGAGGCATGGCCAAGGCGGGTGGCTTGGTTGCGGGGATTTCTCAAAGAAGAACTTGCGCCGTATCCCGGCAGAGGCGCCTTGGTCGCGCGGATGGTCATTGCGGCGACGTTGGTCATGCTCATCACCATGACGTTTCGTCTTCCGTTCGGCGTCCAGGCGGTCTACGCGCTTTTGATCTCGCGCGAAACCCATTGGGCAACCGTTACGGCCGTGAGGAGTGCCGTCATTATCTTTGCCTTGGCGACCATCTACGTCTTGCTCGGAGCAATCTTTTCGTTGGGCGACCCGCTGCTGCGCATGCTCTGGGTGGTCATCACCTTGTTCCTCGCCTTTTTTGCCGTCAGCATCATTGAGGATTACACCACGGCCCTCGGTTTCGGCATTCTGGTCACCCTTGCCATTCCTGTCCTGGATCGGCACATCTCGACGGAACTGAAGGTGGAAGAGACACTCTGGGCGGCTGGCCAGAACATGCTCGCGGCCATCATCGCCGCGCTGGCCGCACTGTTTTTTGCAGCACTGAAACCCGGGCACTTTCTTGTCCGGCTCATTGCAGAGCGCCTGGCCAGCGTTGAAGATTTGCTCAATTGCTACGCCGCCGGCCGTCCCGTGGACGAAAATAAAGCGAAAAACATTACGCGCCTGCTCATGCTTGGAACATCCGGGTTGCGGCGTACCCTGCGGCGGTCCGGCTACCCAGAACATCACGCGGAGCAGATGGGTGTGGTCGTCACGCTGGTGGGAAGCCTGGTTGACCTCGCAGGCAGCCTGACAGCCCTTGACGTCCGGGTTACAGAAGACGATCGGAGGCGAATCCAAACCTTGATTCAAAACATTGCCCGCCTGCGCACCGGCTTGCTGGCCGGACGGACTCCGCAACCAGGCGAATCTCCCGTTGATGAAACCATCGCTCAGGCCATGCCGCTCCTGCCGCAAATGGAACGAACCGTCGCGCAGATTGCAGAAGTCTTTGCAGGCACCCAACCGCTTAGCGCGTACGCCCCGCTCCTGTCGAACGAGGGTGAGCCGCCACAGCAGTTTTTTGCCCATGACGCGCTCTCCAACCCTGAACACATCAAATTCGGGCTGCGAGGCTGTTTGGCCGCAAGCCTTTGTTACATCCTATACACGGCCCTGGACTGGCCCGAGATCAGCACCGCAGTCGTCACCTGCGTTTTGACTGCTCTCACGACGATCGGCGCATCGCGTCAAAAGCAGGCTTTGCGTTTCACCGGCGCACTGGCTGGCGGGGCGATAGGCGTGGCCGCGCAGGCTTTTGTGCTGCCTGGCGTTGATTCGATCGCCGGGTTCACACTCGTTTTCATCATGGTTACCTTCGCGGCCTCCTGGATTGCCACCGCCAGTCCCCGCCTCTCCTACTTTGGGATTCAACTGGCCCTGGCGTACTATTTCATCCACCTTCAGGAATTCCGAATTCAAACGTCCTTGCTGCCCGCCAGAGACCGGGTCCTCGGCATTCTGATTGGCCTGACCATGATGTGGCTGGTGTTTGACCAGTTATGGACCGCCCCGACGGTTGTAGAAATGAGGAAAGCGTTCATTTCCCTGTTTCGATTGCTTGCCCAGCTCGCCCGCGAGCCGGTTTCAGATGTCCAGGGTGTCGCCACTGAGAGAAGCTATTCTCTGCGCGAAACGATCAACAGCACCTTCAATCAGGTCAGGGCTCTCGCGGACGCGGTGTGGTTCGAATTCGGCGCGTCCCGGCAGCAGGATTTGGCGCTGCGACGGCAAATCATTGGGTGGCAGCCGCAATTGCGCATGCTGTTCATCACGCGCGTTTCCCTGCTGAAATATTGCCTTCAACTCCCCGGTTTCGAACTGCCCGAATCCGTTCGTCTGGCCCAGAAGGAATTCGACCAATCCCTGGCGAAAGCGCTGGATGGAATGGCAGACCGCCTGGAGGGCAAGCCGGGCGAAACAGCAGAGGGCTTGGAAGCATTATTGGCTCGTCTCAAGGAAATAGCTGACACCTGCGAATCAGCGCAAGCGCCCGGACTCCTGGATGTCCACCTGCGGACGTTTGTCCCGCTATTGCACAGAATTGAGGCCCTGGCGGTTTCCCTGAACCAGGAAATCTTCGCGCCATCAGATCACCCTTGAGGCATTTGCCGCAGGGGCGCTGCGGTGAGAAGAAAATTTCCACCTGTCAGAACCGGGTTGCAGACCTAATGTTGAGGCCGCCGGACTTTGCAAACTTTCATGGAAGGAGCCGGCAGCTTTTCCGACACGCTCGTGGCAGCGGGGATCGCCGCCCGGCAACATCATGGCGCACACTTCGTTTCCCTCCCTGGGCTGCGTCATTATGAAGAGCACCTTTGGAAAGCAGAAAACAGTCTGCGCGGCAATTACCTGGATCAGGACCGAGGCCGATTTGGCCGTAAACTCAATGATCGGGTGTTCCAAAGCAATCTCCTAAAGTCAAAAAAACAACCGCCAGTTCTCAGCAAAAAGAAAAATGTTCGGTGCCGTGAGTTTTGAACGCGCGGCATTTATGAACCCCATCCTGAAACAGACTCAAGTGGGCATTGCTGAATAATCATGAGTTTCATCCGGTGGCAGGGCAATCCACCTCAATGTTTCCTCATGCCAGCCACAGACTTCCCTTCCATATCTTCGCTGATCAGCACTGGATTTATCAGTCAGATACCCGTATTTTTAATACTCCTTTCCCTCTCCCATAACAGACCTCGTCAGGCCAGCCATACGTTCCAGGCTTGAGGGTGAAGCGAAGGGATTTTTCATTTTCCACGGCCACGGTGGCGACACCGAGGGCCATTTCCCGCGTCACGGTCAGCCGCTGCCAACCCATTTCCCGGACCAGGGCCGCCGCGGTTGCCCCGCCTTCGGCATAGATGTGTCCGATCATGCTGGACCGGATTGCTCGCGCGGCAACACTGACCAGGTGTTTCGTCAAATGCCGGGCGATGTTTGCGTCCTGTATCAGCGGCAGGTCAATGCACAGGATTACGCGCGGCTGCTTTTGCAGGGTGTCAGCCACCGCCCGGGCAAGAGCCTCGACGGCCATGGGGCTGAAGGATGCGCCTTGGGCCAAATTTTTTGGCAGCGAAAAAACCGGTGTGCCATTCTGCCGCGCCGACTGAATGAATTTTCGCGAGGATTCGCTGGTGCTCCCGCAGACAAACAGTTCGGGGCGGCCGGTTGCTTCGGGCGGACTCGGGGCTTCAAGGACTGGCGCCAAGTTCCCGGCCGCGAGGAGCGTTCCAAAAAATTCAGCCGCCCCCGCCACCAGCATGCCCGGCTTGACCCGGGCGGCCCACGACCGCAGATCATCCGCGGTTTGCGCTTCACCAACAATGATGCCGGAGGCCGGCAACGCGGCGTCCGATTTGCATATATATATGGGGAGCGCGCACTGCGTTCCCAAGAGTTCGCGCACTGACGAAGACAAACGCGGATACTCGGGGTCGCGCGCGAATTCAGTTTCGTTGACCGGCTGGCCGCGAACAAAATACCTGCCTGCACGGATCACCCGGCCCAATGACGGATTCGCCGGGACCAACAGTGTTTGCGGCACACCCAAGGTTCGCATCAGCGCCTCCAGTTCCACCGCCACGTTTCCGCGCAGGACGGAGTCCACCTTCTTGTAGATCCATCGCGCGCCGGCGTCGTTCAGGAGTTTGGCGGCGGATTGGGCGCGTTCACCAGCCTCCTCCGCGCCGAGTGAGCGTGAATTTGTATCGAGGCAAACCAGGTCAGCCCGCCCGCTTATTTCGCCGCCCAGAAAGATTTCCGAGCGCAAACCATGGCGCAAACCGACCGCGCCGAGTTCAGCCGCGCCGGACAGATCATCGGCAATGACGCCAATCATGAGTTCGATCCTGGGTGAAAGGGGGCATAAATCACTACACTCAATTTAGGCAAAATCGAATCAGTCAACAATCCCCAATCGGGCAATGCTTGGGCGGGCGCATTTCGCCGGTACCACCGCGACCTCCGCCGGAGCGCGGGCGTAAACCCTTACTCTTACCGACATTACTTTCCTGAGCCTCAATATCCCCCGTTCATCAAATTCCTCTGCCACCCATTCCCCTGCCATTTCTCTGTCCCCTCCGTTATTTACTACTCTCTGCCGCAACTGCTTGCCAGGAAACCGGCTTGAACTTGGGGTCCAAATGCAGAAAAACGACCCTTTTGGCATGTAGGGAAAAAAGAATTTTTCAGGCTCTGAAAAAACCGTGTTTTTCTGAAAGCAGCAAACCCCTGCAAACATTGGCTGCGTCCGCCTTTTTTTCACAATCTTTCATCAAACAAAATAAACGTGTCAAACCTACCGTAGGTTTCATTTTCCAAGATCCCCTCTGGTAAAGTGGGTGCTATGAA
>JAQGPB010000069.1 GCA_028293265.1 Pedosphaera sp.
TTGAACGGCCTCGTGGGCCTCTTTTAACTTGCGCAATTCCGCGGTGGCAATCAAGCGACTGGCCACAGGCGTGTCACTGACGATTTTCCCGTCCCGCATGATGACGTTGCGCCTGGTGAAGCTGGCAATATCCAACTCATGGGTCACCATGACGATGGTGATGCCCTCGTCGTTGAGTTTTTGAAACACGCCCATGATTTCGATGCTGGTTTGCGTGTCAAGATTGCCGGTCGGCTCATCCGCCAGCAGCATCGCGGGCTGGTTGACCAGCGCGCGGGCAATGGCCACGCGCTGCTGCTGGCCGCCGGAAAGCTGGTTGGGATGGTGGCCCGCCCGCCCGGCAAGGCCCACTGTTTCGAGCGCGAGCATCGCCCTTTCATGCTGCTCACGGGCGCTGGTGTGTTTGCGGACATACATCATTGGCAATTCCACATTTTCCAGCGCCGAGGTGCGCGACAGCAGATTGAAGCCCTGGAAAACGAAGCCGATTTTTTCATTGCGGATGGTCGCGAGTTCGTCGCGATCCAGTTTCGACACATCAATGCCATCCAGCAGGTAGCTGCCCTTGCTCGGCCGGTCCAGGCAGCCGAGCGTGTTCATCATGGTGGATTTGCCCGACCCACTGGCGCCCATCAGCGCGACGAATTCGCCCCGCTGGATTTGCATCGAGACGTCCCGCACCGCATGCACATCCACCTCGCCGGTGTGGTAAATCTTGTGAATATGGTCCAACTTAATGATCGCACTCATGCCTAAGAATAGTTTGCGAAGACCCGGATTTTTGCCGGGACCGCGTCTTGGAATGCGCCAGTCCAGGATCTGGCGGACTTCATTTTTGCCTCTCTGAATCTGTGTCTATCCATGTTCATCCGGGGTTAAAAATTCTTCTGTTAGAACCGCCGCCCGCCGCCGCTGAAGGGATTTGAATTTCCGCCGGCCTGGGCCGAGCCGGTCGCGATGGTCTGGCCTATCACCACTTCATCCCCTTCATTCAAGCCCTCGACCAATTGTGTGAAAACGCCATCATTGATGCCAGTTTTGATCTGGACTGGCTTGAGAACATCCTCTTTTCCATCCGGCCCCTTTGTCAGCATATAGACCGCGTGACTTGCTTTTTCACCCTTCGCCCGACCACCGTTGCCGCCAGCACCACCCTGCCCGCCGCCGCGCATGCCGCCACCGCCCTGACCTTGGTAAGGGGCGCCGTTGCTCGCCCCGGCGAGGCTGGCGGATTTTTTCGCGTCCGCGGGTTCAGGCGGATGAAACCGCAATGCGCCATTGGGAATCTTCAACACATCATTGCGTTGAGCAGTGATGATGGACACATTCGCCGTCATGCCGGGCCGCAATCTCAATTCCGAGTTGTCCACGCCGATAACCGTGTCGTAAGTGATGACGTTTTGATTGGTCTGTGCGGCGTTGCGGATCTGCAACACGACTCCTTGAAATGTCCGCGCGGGAAACGCATCCACCGTAAAATTGACCGTTTGATTGGTTTGCACGCCGCCGATGTCGGCCTCGGACACCAGGGCGTCTATCTGCATTTTGGTCAGGTCATTGGCGATCATGAACAGCGTCGGCGAACTCAGGCTGGCTGCCACCGTCTGCCCCACATCCACGTTGCGCGAAATAACCACGCCGTCCACCGGCGCGTAAATCGTGGTGTATGCAAGGTTCACCTCGGCTTGTTGCAGCGTGGCTTCCTTCTGCAAGACCACAGCCTGGGCCTGATGAAAACCCGCGACCGCCGTGTCCTCGTCTGCCTGTGCGACAATCTTGCTTTGGTAAAGCACGCTCGTGCGTTCCTCGGTGGCCTGCGCCAATTCGAGCGCCGCCTTGGCGTTGGCCAGGTCCGCGCGCGCTTCCGCAACGATTGCCTGGTAAGTGGAAGGGTCAATTTCGGCAATCACTTGGCGGTTGGTCACCGGTGAATTGAAATCCACATATATCCTCTTGATGATGCCCGAAACCTGGCTCCCGACATCCACGTTGGTCTTGGGATTCAACTGCCCGGTAGCCGTTACCATCTGGACCAGGTCACCGCGCGTTACGGGCACGGTCTTGTAATCCGGCGCTTTTTCGGCCTGGCTTTGCCAGAACCAGTAACCGCCGCCACCCACGGCGGCCACCAGCACAATTACTACCAGCCAGCCCACCAGACCAAACCCTTCATTCTTTGCCATAAATATTCTTCTAACTTTAAACTTTGGCCTTCGGCCCATCCGCGATTAGACTCCCGACGTGCTGAATTTATTTAATAAACAGCTCGCGCAATCAGTCCACCTGACTGACGCACAGATCGCCGCCGCTGTCACGCAGCTCGTTGACGAATCGGTTCCCGCGGAACATAAGGCCGATTTTCTCTGCTGTCTTGCCCGCAAAATCGAGACCCCGCCGGAAATTGCCGCCTTCGCCCGCGAACTCCGCGCCAAATCCATTGTCCCGCCGCTCGATGCCGAAACCCGCTCCCGCACCATCCTCGATGTCTGCGGCACGGGCGGCGACCGCTTGAACACCTTCAACATCTCGACAACCGTCGCGCTCATCTGTGCCTCGGCGGGGATCACTGTCGCCAAGCATGGCAACCGCGCCGTCACTTCGCAAGCCGGTAGTGCGGATGTGCTCGAAACTTTGGGCGTGCGCATCGAGCTTTCTCCGGACGAGGCCGCGCAATCGTTGCGCGACCACCACTTCGCTTTCTTCTTTGCGCCGCATTTTCATCCCGCTTTCAAGCACATCAGCGCCGCGCGCAAAATTTGCGCACAACGCGGCCAGCGCACCATTTTCAATTTTCTCGGCCCCTTGCTCAATCCTGCCCGGCCCTCGGCCCAATTGGTGGGCGTCGCCCGCCCCGAGCTTTGTTCCACACTTTCGCGCGTTCTGCAATCGCTCGGCGTCCGCCGCGGCATGGTCGTCAGCGGCCAGGTGGGCGGGGCGTGGCTCGATGAACTTTCCACCTTGGGCGAAAATACAGTGGCCGAATTTTACCAGGACCATGGTTTTGCCGCGTCGGTGATTTCGCCGGCGCATTTTCCCCTGCAAGCAGCCGCGCTGGCCGATCTCGCCGGCGGCGACCGTCAGGCCAATGCCGAAATCATCCGCCGCCTTTTGCGCAACGAAGATCGCGGCCCCAAGCGCGACGCCGTGCTCCTGAACGCCGGTGCCGCGCTCTTCGTCGCGGGCCACACCAAATCCATCAGCGAAGGCTGGGACCTCGCCGACGACCTCCTCGCCAGCGGCCGCGCCAACGCGAAGTTAACCGAACTGACAGAGTAAATTGTCGGTGACAAGTGGCAACTCACGCAGGCGCTTCCCAACAACTGACAACGACCACTGACCACTGACAATCCCGTACAACACCGCTCTGGCAATTCCACAATGAATGGGGTATTAGTAGTGCCGGAAGGGTTCTCATCATAAGAATGTACAGGATAATTGGAGCAGATCAGAAGGAATACGGGCCGGTCAGCGCCGACGAACTCCGCAATTGGATTCGCGAAGGTCGCGCGAACGCCCAATCGCGGGTTCAGACGGAAGGCAGCGCGGAGTGGCGGCCACTGGCCGCATTTCCCGAGTTCGCCACCGACCTTGCCGCAGCGCACCCGCCGTCACCCCCAGCATTTTCAGCAACTCCGCCTCCACACAAGACCAATGGCATGGCTATTGCCGGGCTGGTTTGCAGCTTGCTCGCCTATCCATGTTGCGGCATTGGCCTGTTCTCACTGCTCGGTCTCATTTTCTCCGGCACCGGACTTGCGCAAATTAACCGCAATCCATCGCAGGGCGGCAAAAACTTGGCCATTGCCGGCATCATCCTTTCACTGTTGGCCCTGCTCCTGTCGATGTTGGTATGGTTGGCGTTTTTAATCCCCAATGTTTACCAGAATTCAGATTTTCATTTTTAGCCGGACTTGCAATGGCGCAGAACTTCACCTAAAAACCCTTGACGACTCTCAACCCTCAACCAACCACTCTCAACCCTCCACTGCGCCATGTATAAAATAATCGGAGCCAACCAGGTCGAGTACGGACCCGTCACCGCCGAACAATTGCGCCAATGGATCGCCGAAGGCCGCGTCAACGCCCAGACCTCCGCCCAAGCTGTCGGTGAAACCACGTGGAAACCGATTTCCTCGTTCCCTGAATTCGCCGCCAGCTTTCCCGGCAGCACCGGCCAGCCGCCGTCAGCGCCATCCGCCCCGCGCACGCCGCCGCCGTTGGGCGTCACCGGCGTGCCCCTTTCGCCGGATGTCGGGCGCGCCCAGGCTCTGAATGAAATCAGCGGCCCGGCCATCGGCCTGATGATCCTGAGCATTCTTACTGCATGCTATGCGTTTCTCGGAATCATCTTGAATTTGACTGGCGTCAGCGGCGCCCGGTTCAATCGGTTTCATGAATTCAATCTCGGCAACCAAAACGAGCAATTCCAAAAAATGATGGAAATGAGCAGCGGCGTCGTGGGTGTTGTCTTTAGTTTAATCAATCTTGGCGTCGCGATTTTCATAATTTTCGCCGCCTTGAAAATGAAAAATTTGGAGAATCATGCCATGGCGATGGTCGCGAGCATTCTGGCAATTGTGCCTTGCATTACGCCCTGCCCTTGCTGTTGCATCGGCATCCCCATCGGCATCTGGGCATTGATTGTTCTCAACAAGCCCGAAGTCAAAGCCTATTTTAATTGACCGGTTTGCATGGACGCGCCCCCCGTCATCACGCTCGCGCCACGCCGCTCGTATTGGTGGCTGACCGTCGTGTTGCCCGCGGTGGCGGCCGGCCTGGTGCTCTTCCTCTTCGATCCTTCGCGCCATGGTTTTTATCCGCGCTGCACGTTGTACACCACCACCGGCCTCTATTGCCCGGGCTGCGGTTCGTTGCGGGCGCTGCATCATCTGGCCCACGGCCATCTGCTGACTGCACTGCATTACAATCCGCTCCTCATCCTCTCACTGCCCTTCGTCGCCTTTATTTCCCTGCGACGCACGCTCAACTGGCTCGGGGGCCGTCCCATGCCCTCGTTCAACTTACAGCCAAAATGGCTCGCGGCTGCAGTGATCGTCTTGATCGTGTTCACCATCCTGCGCAATCTTCCCTACGCGCCGTGCACCTTGCTCGCCCCACCTTGAGCCACCAGCGGGAATGCATTGCCAATCCGCTGCAAAACGGTAACTCTTTCGCTCGTTGATTATGTTTACAATTATTGGAGCCGATCAAAAACAATACGGGCCCGTCACCGCCGACGAAGTGCGCCAATGGATCCGCGATGGCCGCGCTGATGGCCGCACCCTCGCCCGCTCTGAAGCCGTCGGCGAATGGCAGCCGCTCGCATCCTTCCCCGAATTCGCGGCTTTCACCGCCGCGCCCGGCACCCCGCCGCGCCTGCCCGGTGCGCCTGCGGCTTTCTCCCCGCTCACCGACGCGCAACTTCTGGCCGGCACGCCTGATTTTGACCTTGGCCAATGCCTGGGCCGCGCGTGGGAATTGTTGATGAACAACTTCGGCCTGCTCGTCGCCGCATGCACCGTGGTCTGGATGCTCGAAATAATTATCAGCGCCATTCCCTTTGCCGGCGCCTTTCTCAGCGGCGTGTTCTATGGCGGTCTATACCTGGTTTTCTTGAAACGCATCCGTGGACAAGAAACATCAGTTGGAGAAACTTTCGCCGGCTTCAGCACCACTTTTGTCCAACTGCTGCTGGCTGGGTTTGTCAGCTCCTTTCTCACCGGCCTGGCCTCTTTGCTTTGCGGATTGCCCGGCATTTATCTCAAAATCGCTTGGATTTTCTGCCTGCCGCTGGTCATTGACAAACGCCTCGAATTTTGGACCGCGATGGAACTCAGCCGCACCGTCGTCACCCGCGTCTGGTTCAAGCTCTTCGGCCTCGCGCTGATTGCCTTTGCCCCCACCGTCCTGGCCAAGGGCTTCGTTTTCTTCAAAACCGAAACCTTGATGTTCGCGGCCATGCACACTCTGCTGGCGAATGGCACGCCCGACATCACGAAAATGTTTTCCGTCATGGTTGACATCGCGCACGCCACGGTAAAATTGAGTATGCTGGCCCAGGTCGTTTTCCTGATCAATCTGCCGTTTGCGACGGGCGCGCTCATGTATGCCTATGAAGCTCTCTTTGGCCCTCGGACCGCGCCAGCCGCTTAGCCGCCAAATGGCGTGGGGTTGTTTCACCACCAACCTCGCGATGCCCGGCTTCGGCTCGCTGCTCGGCGGGCGCGCCATCGGTTACGCGCAGATTCCCTTCACCGTGATCGGTTTTGGGCTGACAATGGTGGGCGGCATTCGCACCATCCTTTGGGCCGTCTCCAACTGGACACGCATGCGGACACTCCAGGAAAACGACCCCGTCGGCTACCTGTTAGAACTCTGGGCCAACTTTCGCTGGCCGCTTTTGGGAATGGCGGTCTTCCTCTTCGTGCTGCTTTGGGCGCTCATCACCAGCCGCAGCATCATGTCGCAAGCCAGCGCCGCCGAGCGCCTCGCCGCCGCCAACCGCCCCCTCCCGCCCAAGCTCGGTGGCAGGTGAACTTCCTTTGGACGGCGAACTTTAAACCCCTCAGCCCCCGTGTTCCCCTCCCGCCATCTGCGTTTATCAGCGTTCATCTGCGATTGAATTATTCCGGGTCAGACTGCCCCCTCAGCAAACGGTTTTCAATTCACTCAAATCATTTTTCGCATCAAATTTGAGCAGACAAAAATCTGCCCATTGGCCCACTTTGAAACCGCCGGGCAAACCCATCATCAGCGCCGGCGTGTGTGAAAACCGCGCCCACACCTCCTGCCACGGACAGCCCAGCATCTGCGCCGCGCGGAAAACCCCGTCGCACGGACGCAACGCCGAACCGGCGAAGTTGCTCTTGCCCGGCTGCCGCACGATTTGATCCGCACCCACCTCCACTTCCAACGCGCCCAACCGATAACTTCCCGGCCCCGCTCCCGCCGCCGCCATCGCGTCGCTCGTGTAATAAATTGATTCCGGTTTCAACTCCCGGTGCATCAGACGAAACAACGCATCCGACACATGAATCCGGTCGGGAATCAAACTCACTGTCAGCCCCGGCGTTTCAAACACGCGCCACAGGATATTGTCGTGCCGGTCCAGTTCGTGCGGACAGCCGTTGCCCAGATGCGTAAAACCCGTCGCCCCCGCCCGGACCGCGCCACGCAAAATTTCCGCCGACGCATTCGTGTGCCCCAGGCTGATTTTGATTCCCAGTGAAACCGCCAGCGCGATCGCCTCCAAGGCTCCCGCGCGTTCGGGCGCCATCGTCAACAGCAACGGCTCCGCGCCAGTGATCGCGCGCAATTCGCGAATATGCGTCGGCGTGGGATCAAGCATCAGCGCCGGATCATGCGCCCCGTGAAATCCCGGTTCCCCCGAAAGAAACGGCCCTTCGACATGCCAGCCCACAATGGCCGCCTGCAACTCTGGCGATTGCGAACGCAACCTCCTCAAATGCCGCAATCGCGCCTTAAGTTTCCCCCATTCATCAGTGATCAGCGTGAGTAAAAAACGTGTGCAACCCGCCGCCCGCAATTGCCGCGTCGCCGTGAGCAAATCGCCCGCGCTCAAACCATCCTGTTGAAAATCAATCCCGCCAAAACCATTGATCTGCAAATCCAGCAATCCCGGCGCCAGCCATGCGTCATCAGTTGCCGGACCCTCCGCCGGTTCCAAATCTGTGATGACTCCATCCCGCCAAAGCACCCGCACCGTTTGACCGGTCGCAAAATGCCGCGCGCAAATTTCTCCGTCGCTCATCGGCAATCAGTGTTTGGGAAAACGGAAAGGATTTACAGGATTTTTTCGCTCAAAGGTTGCAAAGGGAGCAAAGCAAAAGGGGGATGTGAAGTTCTGAAAACTCAATGCGCGATTTGCTTGCCATCCGGCATCCTATCGTCTCAACTTCATCCGTATGGGCCTTTCCCTTAGGAAGACAAGATTCAAAGCCGCCATGTGCATCCATTTCCTTAGGAGTTTACCTGCCATAGCTCTCGATCAATTATGTTCTTGTTTATGTCCCAAGGTGATCGTCAAGGGAATCCGGGTGGTGGATATCAATTCACGCACGCGTGCTGCTTTTGCAAGCGCAATTGAAAGCGCCTTGGAATTGATCGAAAAGACCGACATTTCCCTTTTCAAAAGAACAAAGAAAGAAATCCTCCGTATTGATCACTTGCCTTGCGGCGGGGCACATTACTCGCGGCACCTGAGGCAGTGCGTCATAGATTTGGACAAACTTATTGGCAACACCAATGACGAGAAAAGCGCACATTCAAGATTAGCCGTCACCATAGTCCACGAGGCCACCCATGGGTATCTTTACAGCCGAGGCATTTACTATGCCAAATCAAATCATTGGCGCGTGGAGAGAATCTGCATCAAGGAACAGAACAGATTCGCCCGAATGGTGGGCTTCGAAGAATATCCTTTTGAAAGTTACCAACACCCTCCATTTTCAAGGCGTTTTGAAGAGTTCAAGCGAGACGTAGCCAGAGTCTGGAAAGGTGGCAAGTAATTCTTTATAGCTTCAGGCTGCCATAGGCACCTTCCACAGGCGGGTGTTGACCATCTTGCCAATCGTGAAGCCTTAAACTCGCTTCCTTCGAGGCCTTTACAAAAGGGTTTTTCTCTAAAGCTGCATCATGCCCAAACTTTATTTCCCCGGCTCACCACTCACCACCCGCACCCCGCCCGGCGGAGCTGGCGCAACCGCCCTTCTTTTCGGCCCCTTCGGATCCAGATTTTTCTCCAAATCTTCCGGCGTCACCATTGACTGCACGCCATCGGGCGGCACTTCGCCTTTGGCAATCCAGACAATCGAGTTCAATACCAGCTTGCGAAAATTATCATTGCCCCAGTTTTTGTGATAATGCGCGCCGGTAAAACCAAAACCGCGCCCGCCATCCGGCCGCTCGTATGCCCACGACACAATTTGCGGCATCCCCTTGTGCGCCTTCAATTCCTCGGGATTGCCGCTGTGCGCCGCGTCCGTCCCTTTCATCGCGCTCTCGGGCGGCACCGCGCTCAACAGCGGCGTGACGTGCTCGTTCTGAAACCGCATGTAATAATACCATTCGTCCTTGATGGTGAAAGGCTTCACCCCGCGCGTGGCCGGATGTTCCGCGAACCCCGTAAAATCCGCCTGCCAATTTGGATTAAGCGACCAGAAAGTTTCAAAATAACCACCGATCCAATTCAGCCATTCCTTCCCGCCCTTGTCTGGCGGCACTTCCACCGCGTAATGGATGCATCCCAGGCCCACACCGCGCTTCATTGCCGCTCCCAACTGCGCGAGCCGGTCTTCCTGGATCGCCAGATGCCCCGGACCGCCGTCCATGTAAAGCACGATCGCATCCGCGCCATCAAATACATTCGCCTCCGTGGGCCAGCCGTTCGTGTAAGCCACCGCCTCGATGCCGGAAACATCATTCAGGCATCTCGTCAAAAGCAGAACACCCGCGTTGTGCTCATGTTCGCCCGGCCCATGGCTCGGCTTGCCCGCGATCAGGACAATTTTCTTCTTCCCTGCGGCCAACACCTCCGTGGTGCCGGCCAAAATTGCGACGATCGCCAGCAACGCAACCATTCTCAAAAGTTTCATGATTTTATTCGAGGGTCTTGACCCGGATATTTTTGAACTGCGCCATCATTGGGTGGCCCGCATGAAGCTGCAGCGCGAGAATGCCCGACTTCGCCGCCTTGGCTTCTTCCTCGTCCGTCACATCCACCGTGACATGCCCGTTCACAATTTGGGTCAGATGATTGCCCTTCGCGATGATGATGTAATCGTTCCAGTCTCCCTGTTTCACCGAGGCCTGGATTGCCGCCGAATCGCCGGTAGATCCCACCACATTGATCTTGCCATCCGCGCCGATGACCACCTTTTCGCCGCGCTTGGCGAGAATGCCGCGCGCCTTTTCCTCGTAAAGAATCCCTGTATAATTCGGCCCCGCTTCCATGTCCGCCTGGTAACCGGACACCACCCAATAGCTCGCTTTAAAAATTTTGCTGCGATATTGCACGCCTGAATTCGCAAAACCCGCCGCATCACCCGGCACCAATTTGAACTGGCAGCGCAGCTCAAAATCCGCCACCACCCCGTTGGTCCAGATCAAAAAGGTATTTTCCTTGGCCGGATGCTCCATCGTGGTCTGGCCAACAATCGCGCCGTCTTTGACGGACCATAAATCAGGACTGCCGTCCCACCCTTTCAAATCTTTGCCGTCGAAAATGGATTTGAACCCAGTCTCGCTGGCTTGCGGAACCAAAGGATCAGCCAGGATGGGTAAGGTTTGAACATACCACGCGGCGCTCAGCGCCAGCACGGCAAGCATTTTGTTTTTCATAAATTGAAAAATTGGTTTGTTAAATCTTCGACGCCATCCCGCTTCGCCTACTTCAAAGCCTTCTTCAAAAACTTCACGCCCTTCACCGCGATTTCATTCCGCGTCGGCTCCATCCGCCGCCAGATCGCCGCCGCCCGCGCGATCACCTTGACATCCGTCGTGAAAGATTCAA
>JAQGPB010000077.1 GCA_028293265.1 Pedosphaera sp.
GGAATTTGGAGCTTGGTTATTCTCTGGTGCTTGGAGCTTGGACGCTTGGAGCTTCTCAAACGGCGCGGAGTTTCTCGCTAAATCAGACTAAATTTGCGCGCCACTCCTCTTTCCGTCCCGCCCCCAACCCGGGCCGGCCAGCCCGCCTCCGCCCAAAATCAGCCCAAAACCACCCAGAACGACCAAAAAATTCTTGTTTGAAATCCCATTCCCCTGACCATGCTTATTCCCCTGACCCTCCCCTCCCATTCCCCTTTTGTATGGCCATTCCCCCTCAACCACTTGCGTTCCCCATGCCGCCAATTGGAACTTGGAGCTTGGACGCTTGGTGCTTCTCCAACGGCGCGGAGTTTCTCACCAAATCTGTCAAAATTTGCGTACAAGCCCTTCCCTGCCCTACTCTCAACCCTCAACCAAAAACCCTCAACCATTCGCGGCACCGGTCAAAAAAAGCGTCAATATGCACACAGTGAAAGCCAGCCGTTCCCCGCGCAATTGACACCCCGCCATGCGCCGAATTATTCTCTCACGATGACAAATCGCGGACACCAGTTTCGATTTCTGCGCGCGGCAGTCGCGGCGGGCTTGCTGGCATCGGGCCTCGTGGATTCGCGGCTTGCGGCCAAGGAAGTTCCCAGACTCCACGCCTTGGACGCGCGCCCCTTTGCCAGGGCTTATCTGCAAATGCCGGCCCGCACGAACAGCGAGCCGCCGCCGTTGCTCTCGCAAACCGGCGCGTTCAAGGACGTGCGCCGGCTCATCCCCGCCGACAGCCTAATCCCCTACGATCTCAACGTCGCTTTCTGGTCCGACGGCGCCAGCAAATCGCGATGGATTTCGGTGCCGCACGATGCCGGTTCGGGCAGTCCGCAAATTGGCTTCGCGCCCACCGGCGAATGGACGTTTCCCAACGGGACGGTTTTCGTAAAGCATTTTGAAATCGCCACCGACGAAACCCGCCCGGAAATCAAGCGCCGCCTCGAAACCCGCCTGCTGGTGCGCGACGCCGACGGCAGCGTCTATGGCGCAACTTACAAATGGCGCACTGACAACAGCGACGCCGATTTGTTGATCTCGAATTTGACCGAGGATGTTTTAATCAAGACCGCCACCGGCACGCGGACGCAGGCGTGGTATTACCCAAGCCGGCAGGATTGCCGCACCTGCCACACGGACCTCGCAGGCGGCGTGCTCGGAGTAAAGACGCGCCAGATGAACCGCGAGCTTGCCTATCCCAACGGAGTCACCGAGAACCAACTCCGCGCTTGGGACCACATTGGCCTGCTCAGTTCCAATTTCAACGAAGCGCAGTTGCCGGCTTATCCCAAACTCGCCGCCGCCACCGACCTGACCCGCAGCCTGGAAGATCGCGCGCGTTCCTATCTCGACGCGAACTGCGCGCACTGTCACCGCCCCGGCGGCACGGTGGCTTATTTTGATGCGCGCTACGACACGCCGCTGAGCGCGCAAAAATTGATCGAAGGCCAGGTGCTGATCAATCAGGGCGTTGACAACGCGTGGAACATCGCGCCGAACGACATCTGGCGTTCGATCATCTTCATGCGCGTGAACACGGTCGAGGCCATCAGGATGCCGCCCCTGGCGCGCGCGACGCTGGACCGGCAGGGCGTGGAATTGTTGCGGCAATGGATAGAAAGCCTGCCCGGACCGCCGGTGCTGGCACCCGTGAGCTTCTTGCCGCGCGGCGGCAATTTTCCCAAGCCCATTGAAACCGCCTTGAGCCAGACAGAACCGGGCGCAGTGATTCACTACACCTTGGATGGCAGCACGCCCACCAAGTCCGATCCGGTTTACGAAAAACCGATCAAGCTAGATGGCCCCGTCACTGTTCGCGCGAAGGCTTTCAAACCCGGCTTCACCAAAAGCATCGCTTCGCAGGAAACTTTTATTATTGGGGAATGAACGGCGGCGATTTCCAATGCTCGATAATAAAAGATGCATCCTTTTATACAAATCGAAGGCGTCATGATGTCATATAAATGATATGAAACGCGAGCACGCAGGCGCACCCACTGAAAGGTCAGTTACAATGCCAAGAATCACGCTGATACTTCTTTCTTTTATTACGATTGTGGTATCCACCTTTGCCGAACAAACCAACGATCCAAGAAGCTACAATGAAACGATCCGATTAAATCCGGGCAATGCCAAAGGCTACAAGGACCGTGGGGAAGCATGGTTCAATTCACGGGAATGGGACAAGGCCATTAGCGATCTCAGCGAGGCCATACGCATCAATCCGAAAGACAGCGATACCCGCGCTTACCGCGGGATAGCTTACATGATGGAAAATGATTTGAACCAGGCAATTGCTGATTTTGACGAGGTAGTCCGACTCGATCCAACAAATGTGTTTTCCTTATGTAACCGTGGCGAAGCTTACCGTTCTAAAGGCGAGTTCAATCATGCGATTGCCGACTTCAGCGAAAGCCTTCGCCTGAATCCAACAAATACCGCAGCCATCAAATCGCGCGCCTCCGTTTATAATGTCATCGGGGAGTTGGACAAATCCCTTGCGGATTGGAACGAAAGTCTGCGGCTCAATCCAAAAGATGCCGTCGCACTGGTCTGCCGGGGATGGGTTTACAAAAAGAAAGGCCAGTTCGACAATGCAGTTCGGGACCGCATTGAGGCAGTGCATCTCGATCCAATGAATGCCGAGGCATACAACGCGCTTGGCTGGTTGCACGCCACATGTCCGATGGCGTCAGTGCGCAATGGCAAGGAGGCGGTCATTGCAGCAACGAAAGCTTGTGAATTGACGGGTTGGAAGAATTGGGCGTTTATCGACACCTTGGCGGCGGCGTTTGCCGAAACGCACAACTTCACAAAGGCGATTCAATACGAGAAAAAGGCCATGGATATGACTGGATTGAGTGAGAGTGACCGCAAAGATTTCCAGCACTGCCTTTCGCTCTATGAAAAGGGCCAACCATATCGCGAAGAACTAACACAATGACCGGAAACAGACTTCATGAACTTGGCAAGTTTGCAATGTCCGCCACAAAGGTTTGTGAGAACAATTTCAGTCACGCTGCCAAGGACAAAAAATGATTATGTGGAGCACGGTCCTGGCATGTCATCGATCACTTAGTGGCAGGCACAATGATCACGCCCCAAGGGCTCTCACCGGCCTTGATGCGCGCGACTTCCTGTTCGGCGGCCAGGTCCACCACGGAGACGTCGTTGGAAGGACCGTTCGCAACGTAGAGCAGCTTGCCGTCGGGAGAAATTGCAATGCCCCACGGGCGTGTGCCGACTTTGATGGTCTTGATCGTCTCCTGCGTGGCGGGGTCAATCACGCAGACCGTTCCCGCGCGGCCGGTGCTGACATAAACCTTCTTCCCGTCCGGCGCCACCTTCACGCACATGGGCCG
>JAQGPB010000085.1 GCA_028293265.1 Pedosphaera sp.
ACGACCGGCATGAACGCCCTGACCCAGGCGCGGGAATTCCACAAGACCGTGCCGTTGACCGGCCTGGTGGTGACCAAACTGGACGGCACCAGCAATGGCGGCATGGTGGTGGCGATTCAGAAAGAACTGGGCCTGCCCATCAAATTCATCGGCCTCGGCGAACAACCGGATGATTTGCAGCCGTTCGACGCGAAGCAATACGCGGAGGCGTTGTTTTCGGAGAAGGAGTAAACCATCAAGGCCGATCATGGAAACTCGCTTGCCAACGCGCCTGGAGCAGCTAAATTACCAGGCATGAGCGACAAGCAAGCTGCCTTGGAAGCCATCAGGCGGATGTCTGACGAAGTGACTTTTCGCGAGATAAGCCGGGAGATCGAATTCCTTGCTGCCATTCGTGAGGGCGAGGAACAAGCCGAGCAGGGCAAGGTCATCTCGTTGGAACAATTGGAGAACAATCTCCAGGCATGGCTTTCAAAATCCTCGTAACCGAGCTTGCCAACGAGGATCTGGCTGATCTTGTCCGGTTCATTGCCCGCGACAATCCCCAAGCGGCGGAACGCTTCGGACTGGCATTGATCGAAAGATTGAAACTGCTGCAGGATCATCCTCAGATGGGGCGTATTGTGCCCGAGCGCGCCGATCCAAATCTTCGGGAGATCATCCACCGGCCTTATCGCATTGTTTACCGGATTTACGAACCGGAGCGAGTTTTGAAAGTGCTTCGTTTTTGGCATGGTGCGCGAGGCGAGCCAGAATTGTTTGCATGAACGAAACCCCGGATGCGGAGGCGTTGTTTTCGTAGAAGGTATGTTGGTTTAATTTTTATGCCCTGTGTGCTTCGAGCGTATGGACGAAATTTTTCGGTGGATCAGTTCTTAAAGAGAACCAGGCTGAAGATTTCTCGTCATTGGACCAAAGGCGGGGAACTGGATTGGGTATCACGTAAATTGACTCCGAAAATAAGAAAGCGCTTTGGCAAGCTGTACGGCAGGAGCTTTAAGGATTCTGGAATTTTCGTGAAGATTAGTCAGGCTGATTTCGGAAACTTTAAAGGGCAAGTGCGGGCGGCGACCAAGTTTTTGAAGGGGAACGAGGACGAGTTGAGGCAGTTGAGGTCTTATAAAGGTGTTGAACGTGTCTATCTGGATTTTGGGGTCGGCGGAATATCGGAAGGGTTTGCGAGCGTCCATTATGTCCTGCCGGAATCACTGTTAAATTTGGCAGGGTTGTTGAGAATTCAGATTGTGATTACACAATATGCGGTATGCGATTAAAGCATTTTTAGCAGTCATCGAGCGCATGGGTTTGGGTTTTAAATGATGGCTGCGGTATCGTTCATGCCGCTCCTACGGAGCTTGGCGCGTCCATAATGCCGTTTACTATAAACATGGCGCTCCGCTGGAGCTTGGAAAGTCAGGCATCCGTGGCAAGTTCCACGGAACTTGGAAAGGCATACGTTGAAACAAGCTCCGTAGGAGCGCCATATTTGTAGAACAATGGTTCAAAAATTTACAAGCCCCGTAGGGGCGGCATGTTGCAACTACAACCCGCGAATCATACCTGATAGATGAGCGACACCGATTTCATGCAACTAGCCTTGCGCCTCGCCCGACGCGGCTACGGCACAACCTCGCCCAATCCGATGGTTGGCGCGGTGTTGGTGAAGCGCGGAAAAATAATTGGCCGTGGCTGGCATCATCGTGCTGGGATGCCGCATGCGGAGATTGAGGCGTTGCGGGATGCGGAGGCGAAGGGAAATGATCCAAAAGGCGCGACACTTTATGTGACGTTGGAGCCATGTTCTACCCATGGCCGGACTCCGCCTTGCACGGATGCAATCATCGCGGCGGGGATCAAGCAGGTGGTGGTCGGGACTTCGGACCCGAATCCGGCGCATGCGGGGAAGGGGTTTGGTTTATTGCGGCGGGCAGGGGTTGAGGTGATGGCGATTGGCGGGCGACGCACGGGCAGAGGAAGAAGAAACATCGAACATCGAACATCGAACATCGAACATCGAGTGGCGGAAGAATGTGCGCGGCACAATGAAACGTTTAATCACTGGATTGTTCATCGCACTCCTTTTGTGTCCGTGAAGGCGGCGATGACGTTGGATGGAAAAATAGCCACCGCGCGGGGTGAATCGAAATGGATCACCGGTGAGAAAGCACGCGCTTACGGGATGAAGTTGCGCCAGGGCGCGGATGCAATTCTCGTGGGCGTCAATACGGTGCTGCTGGATGACCCGGGCCTGACTCCGAGGATAATTAAAAATTCAAAATTAAAAATTAAAAATGTGAAACGGCGCATCGTGCTGGATTCGCAGGCGCGGACGCCTTTGGAGGCGAAGGTGGTGAGTGATGGGTTTGCCGCGTTGACGACAATCGTCGTTTCCAAGGAAGCACCTGAAAAACGCGTCTCTGCGCTGATGAAACGGGTGAACGTGCTGATAGCTCCTACTAAAAAATCGCAAATTGACCTGCGTTGGCTGATGAAAAAACTTGGCGCGGAAGATGTCACCAGCCTTTTGGTGGAAGGCGGCGGAGAGGTGAACGCGTCGTTTTTGCTGGGAGGTTTCGCGCACCGGGTGGCATTTTTTTACGCCCCAAAAATATTGGGCGGCCGCGATGCGCGCAAAGGAGTCGGCGGCGAGGGCATCAAGCGCTTGGCCGACATGATCAAGCTGCGCGAC
Organism: Pedosphaera sp.; assembly: GCA_028293265.1. The sequence continues at coordinate 2,690 of JAQGPB010000085.1, forward strand.
GTAGGGTGGCGGCGGTTGGGCGAGGATTTGTTGTTGACCGGGCGCGTGGTGTAATCGCACGTTATTAAAAAGCGGGTGAGATGAAAGAAAGTCCGCCCTCTCCCCGGCCCTCTCCCCAAGGAGAGGGAGAAAGTAGCTGGCGCTCGTGGATGGTTCGAATGGTTCGGTTGCAGTCACAGTCCTTGGTTGTATTGAAAAAACATGTTTACCGGCATCGTTGAGGAAACAGGAACCGTCGAGCGCATCAAGCCGACGGCGAAATCCATTGAACTGACCGTGCGCGCAAAAGTTTGCGGCCGCGGCCTGAAAATCGGCGACAGCCTTGCCGTCAACGGCTGCTGCCTGACGGTGGTGAAATCGGTTCCGCAAAAGGGCGGCAAATCAATCCAGCTCGATTTGCTCAAGGAGACCTGGCAGCGCACGAATCTGCAATTTGCCCGCGTCGGGTCGGCGGTGAATCTGGAGCGTTCGCTGTTGGTGGGCGCGCGCCTGGGCGGGCATTTCGTCACGGGACACATTGATGGCACCGGCAAAATCACCCGCTGGGAAATGGCCGGGCAGGATCACGTCCTCGAAATCAGCGCGCCGCCGGAAGTGATGCGTTACCTCGTCTTCAAAGGCTCGGTGACCGTGGATGGCATCAGCCTGACAGTCGCGGTCGTGCGGAAAAAAAGTTTTCGCGTCTGGATCATCCCGCACACCTACGAAGTGACCGCTTTGCGGGAACGCGCGGTGGGCGACGCGGTGAATTTGGAGGCCGACATTCTCGGCAAGTACGTCCGCCAATTCGTCACTTCCTGACGGTCGAATCGAACTTGGGGGTATCGTCGCCGGCCATGGAATGGGGCGCAATCTGGGTGACCCGAAATTCGGGGATGGCATTGGTCTGGCCCGTGGCGTCGGTAAAGAAGAAAAGGTGCCGTTTCTCATCCAGGCGGGGTTTGCCTTTGGCGGTGATGACCGCGCCGTTGGAAAGAGTCATGTCATAGCGGGTGGCGCAACCGGCGCAGACGAAAGCAATTAAAACGAGCCCCAACGTGATGATTTTCATCTTCTCAATTGTAAAAAATTGGTGCGCTTAGCAGGACTTGAACCTGCAAACACCGTGTTTTCTTCGTTGCTCATAATTGCATTTTTGTGCGCTTACCTGCAAGTCTTAATACGCCGATGCGCCTTTGATTGCAAGCTTTATTGCGCAGGCAAGGGCAACCATGAGCAGAAATAGTTGTGCGAAACTGTGCGGGACAATGGCGTTGTGCGGAGTTGTGCGGGAGGCGATTCTGTGCGGGATTTGTGCGGTAGAAAGTTGCGGCTAATAGTTCTTTCAGCCTCGTTCTTTTTGATACGCCTGCGGTCAACGTGGCGCGAAAGCGAGCCATTGCAGTGCGCCATGATACCTGGCTTGCATTTTGACTTGTCTGTCGTGAGCGGCTGATTTGGGAAGTCCAACGTCATGGCGGCTTGTGGTTGCGATGTGTCCTTCGCCAGATGCCGATGGGTTCGTTGGTTGGAGTTCAGTGGAATTCATTCATAACGACCCGTCAGAGCATCGGCGGCAGTCTGGCGGAAGCAGCCCGTTGCTCGCGATCAGGGAATGAGGTGGTGTTACCGACTTTCAGCTTCCGTGAACCGCTTCCGGGCGTTCACATGACCGCGAACGGACAAGGAATCTCTTTGGCGCTGGACCCGTCCCCACCCTCCCACCCCCCCCGGCCCCCGGAATCACCCCCGCCCCGTTTTATTCAACCCCCGTTGTACCCAGCCGTGGTTTTTGGGAATTGCCTTCGTCCCGGAAATGCATCCGAGGATTGATTCAGCTTCGAGCAAGGTGTCTCATAACTTCAGTCCTCCTTTGGTCACGGACAGGACGAATTCCGCGCTGATGCAAAACTTCCAGACCTTGGCGCAACTATTTTGTTTTACCAGCAGCCAGTTTACGGGCGCGGGCAATAATCTTCTCCAGGTCAACTTCCAAAACCGATGTAATGCGCAGCAGTGTGTCCAAGGTTGGATTCTGCACTTCTTGCTCCACATAGCTGACAGTTTGCCGCGCCAAGCCGGCTCTTTGGGCCAGGATGTTTAAAGAAAGTCCGCGCTTGACCCGTTCCTCTTTCAAGAGAAGGGCGACCTGCGAATTTATGGCCTCGCGAAATTTATCAATCGGCACCAGGAAGCAATACAGAAAAAGGAGCTTGACAAGAGATGCCAGAATAATTACATGTATCAACGAATTTCAACCGGTAATCCGATTTAACGGCGGGATCGCAAAAAAATAACGATGGCTCAAGGCAGGAGGAACGGAAGCACCGGCTAAGGGTCATAAACCAGAAACAACAAACCATGAAAACTATTCAAGGCAGCATCAGGGCGGTGATCGGGACGGTGTTAATATGCGGGATGATTCAATGTGCGTCGGCCATCGAGGGACTGCAACTTTTCTTGCAATGCAGCAACGTCGTGTTGACCTGGCCCAGTGTGGACGGCGACACCTACATCATCCAGCGTCGGGCGGACTTGACCACCAATTCAAGCTGGATATGTCTCACTAATTCATTCCCGGCAACTTCGGGGACGAACATCACGGTATTCACCGACTATGGCATCGTCTCCAATGCCAATTGCGCGGGTTCGGGTTTGGGGCCGGTCAGGATGGCGTTAAGCACGATGCAGCCGGTCAGTCAATCCAGCACTGCCAACAGGCGGGTCTTGTCCACGAGAACCAGCCTGGCCCCGCCTCCACCACCACTGCCGCCATCTCCAACCTATCAATACTCACGAACAGCGACGGGTGCGATAGTGAGAAAACCTGTCACCAGTTCCTTAGCTGTCTCCAGTTCCAGTGGCACGCTCCTGACGACGGACACCAGCGGTCCTCCGCAGGTTCCGGGTCCGGTCCCCAATCCTCCGACCAATGACACGCCCCCGCTGCCTCCCGATGGGCAGTTTTATGAAGTGGTGAAAGTGGGTGTGCATTTGTTTGGCATCACTAATGGGATGGTTTTGAGCGGCACCGTCCCGCTGAACGTGGAGTTTGGCAACACGGACACGAACGGCACATTGGTTTCGTTGTCGGTGGCTGATGCCAATGATGACAGCAATGTCGTCAATGGAATTGCGTTTCCTTACATCCCCAACCAGCCGAGTAACTTGTTTGCTGGTTCTTGGAACACGACTTGGGTAAGCAACGGAAATTACACGCTGCAACTCGTGGCGATGCTTGATGACGGGACAGTTTATACCGATCATCCGGTTACAGTTACGGTTTCCAATCTGGCGTGGTTGCCTGACCCTTGGAATGCGGGCGGGGCGGCGCTTTATATTGGTGTTCAAACGCCGTATCACGATGGGAATGGAACATGGCGGGTGGATGCTTACGATGACCAGGGAACGCACATCGGTTACATTCCGGGCATCATTGACACGAATGGCTATCTGTCATATTCTGGCAATCCCAACGTGGGTTTCAGCGTCAACAACACCGACAGTTCTGGCAACCAGTTGCCAAGCACCGGCTACACCCTGGTTTATTCAGCGGATGTGGCACATCCGCTGTCCAAGACACCCCCGTACACTTTCACCAACCAGACGTTGATTGAATATCCATGGAATTTTGCGCCGACTTGGGGAACGACCTGTTACGTTGACGTTTTTGGTATTAATCACCAGTCGGCGCAGGCAGATGCTCAAGTAATGATGCAAGGTGTATTTGACGGTGATGCTTCGGGGCATCCACAGACCATCGGCTACAGCACCACGCCGTTTCTGGTGGACCAAACCGGCCCTTTCAGCGTGGTGCTCGACAATCTGATTGCCGATGTCTCGCGTGACTTCTTATATTTCGGGCATGGCTCACCTGATTACATTGGCTACAGCTTGGCAAACAGCCTCAACTCTAC
>JAQGPB010000113.1 GCA_028293265.1 Pedosphaera sp.
CCGCGCCCGCGCTGCTCAAGAAACTTCCCTCCCATCCCAGCGATGCGGAATTTTTGTCCACTGTGGTTCCCGGCTCGGCAGATTGGGATGCCGCGGTCAGCGAACCGCCCCCCAACTTCGATTACGCCACCTGGATCGGGCCGGCGAAAGTCGAGCCATACATCCCGGCCCGCGTTCACATGAACTGGCGTTGGAATTACAACACCGGCGGCGGCCAGTTGCTCGATTGGATCGGACATCATTGCGACATCGCCCATTGGGGATTGGATTTCGACCGCTCCGGCCCGTCGGAGGTTGAAGGCAAGGGCGAATTTCCGCCCGCCAACGCCATCTGGAACTCCTGCACCAAGTACCGTATCGAGCTGAAATATCCGAACAACATCACCATGACCATTGCCGGCGGCCATGGCGACATCAAGAGCGGCACGAAATGGATCGGCACGGACGGCTGGGTTTGGGTGGATCGCGGGCAGTTCGACGCCTCCAACAAGGATTGGCACGATTACCGGCAATTGCCGGAAGAACTGCGCAAGGTGAAGCTGTACGATTCCAGCAATCATTGGAAAAACTTCATTGATTGCGTGAAATCGAGGCAGCCGACCATCGCGCCCGTGCAGACCGCGCACCATTCGGCAATTCCCGGCCACCTCGGTCTGATTTCCATGATGGTCGGTCGCAAGCTCAACTGGGACGTCGCGAGCGAGCGCATCTTGAACGATGCCGACGCGAGCAAGCTCCTGACGCGCCCCTACCGTTCGCCGTGGAAATTCCCGTCGGCTCACGAAATCTACGAGTCACCCAAGGCCATGTCGGCCAGAGGATAGGTTAGCGAAGCGATATTGATTATTTCCCGGCGGATCCAATTTCGCCGGACTTGGATTGAGCGTCATCCAATCGCGTGGACTTTACAAGCGAGTTCCACAGATTGGTTTCCACGTACATTTCAAACCAGTTTTGCGGACGCAATTGAAATAATCCCACCATGGCATGAGTTTTCTTTTCATCCAGCCCCGCCTTCAATTTCGTCGAGACAATCATTACGGATGCGAGCGGGTCGGACGGCACCTCGGCGTACCAACCCACCTGCTTGAAGCCGCGCAAATACCATTGCAGCGGGCCGTAATCATTTTCCGGCGACATCACCTTGATGACCAGGCGCTCTTTCTCAGAATGAACTTTTGCCAGCCCATTCAGCCGCTCAACCAAATTTTCCACATCCGGCGAGGTCTGCGCATAAACGTAAGGATTGCCCGGATCGGCCGCATATTGCACATCCGCGCGCCAAGCCTGGCAGGCGAGTTGCCCACCGAGGCCAATCAACAAAGCACCCGCCCCAATCTGCAACGGCCGCGCTTTCAGCCAATGCAACAACGCCACCGTTCCCACCCCCGCCAGCAAAATCATCCCCTGCCAGAAACTCAACAGACACCACGGCGTCTTATAACCAATCGCGCTATAAATTACGGCGAGCACGACCGCGTAAAACGCCACGAACCGTACAAAACCCGTCTCACCTTCCGCCAACCCCTTGCGAACAAATGCCGCAACCAAACCAACGACCGCCAATCCAAGAATCAGTCCCTCGCTCCACACCGGCCCCTTGCCGGCGTGAAACCACGCCAGCCGCTCCACATAAAAATTCCACGGATGCATATGCGGCGAAGCCCCGCCCGCGCGATGTAGCCACGGCAGATAAGTCCGCACCGCATCCAAAGGCCCGCTCGCATTGGTAAAAAACGACGAGAACAGCAGCAACGCCACCACCAACCACATGACCAATGCGCCAGCCAGATGTTTGAAATTGTATTTGAACTCCGGCTCACGTTTGCCCGCCTCTGCCGTGCGATTCCAAAACCGGTTCGCGATCAGCGCCGCCGCCATTGCCGCGAGCGCCAGCACAAACGTCTCCTTTGTCGCCTGCATCAACCCCACTGCCGCGCCCGCCAGCAACGCCCAACCCAGCCCCGTTTCAGTTTCCGCCTTTCGATGTTCGATGTTCGATGTTCGATGTTCGATGTTGCCCTCTTTGCGTCGGCTCTGCGTGTAACGCCACCCCGCCGCCAGAGCGAGAAAGGTAAAAAATACCAGCAACATTTCATGGATGAAATAACGGCTGTAAAAAACCATCGCCGGTGAGATTGCCGTCAGCATCGCGGCGCAAGCCGTTGCTCGCGGCCCCAAGCCATCCGCCACCAGTGGCAAAAGCAGAATCAATCCCAGCCCAAAAATCACCGTCACCATCCGCAACTTCGCCTCGTCAAAATCCACGAAATTCTTCGGCCCGGCCAGTTTCATCCACGCCCAGCTCAGATAGGGCAGGGTGGGGCCGTGATATTCCGACGGGTCGTATTGATAGGAGCCTTGTTCCCACAATCCGCGCAGCTTGGTGGCATTGACCCCCTCGTCATTATGCATCGGGCGCACGCCCAGTTCCGGCAAACGCAAGGCGGCGGCAGCCAGCACGGCAAACAACAGCCCAATAGCGAGCGTGCGGCTCATTTCGGGGAACACCCGCAAATCTCAGTCTCGGTGTATTTTTTCAACGAATGGTCAGTGCTGCCAATTTCGGGCCTGATTTGCATTAAAGTTACCAACCCTTCCTTAAACCCAAGCTCAAAGAGTGACAAGCCTGTTTACCATGGCGGCTCTTCGCCAAGTCTTCAATCCAACCGCATCACATCCGCTGGGATGAACTTAATTCTGCGGTTGGGGATTGCGCCAGACGTGGCCGCGCTGGGCCAGGAGGTCGTCGGCGGCGACCGGGCCCCAGGTGCCGGCGGCGTAGAATTCGCGGTTGGTGAGGGGCTTGTCTTCCCAGCCTTTGCGGATCTGGTCCACGATGGACCAGGCGGCTTCGACTTCGTCGCGGCGGATGAAGAGGGTGGCGTCGCCGGTCATGGCTTCGAGAAGGAGGCGTTCGTAGGCTTCGGGCGTATAAGCGCCAAATTCGCTGTTGTAGCTGAAGGACATCCTGACGGGCCGCACGCTGGTGCTGGTGCCGGGAACTTTCCCGTTGAACCGAAGAGAGATGCCCTCATTGGGTTGGAGGCGCAGGGTCAGGGCGTTGGGGTCGAGTTTGTTGCCGCAGAGCGCGGCGAACAAAACATTGGGCGTAGGCTTGAACTGTATCCGCACTTCACTGGCGCTGAAGGGGAGGTATTTGCCGGTGCGCAGATAAAACGGCACACCGGACCAGCGCCAGTTGTCCACGAACAATTTCAACGCGGCGTAGGTCTCGGTATTGGAATCGGGCTTGACCTTCGGCTCCTGGCGGTAGCCGGGAACGGGTTTGCCGTCAATGGTCCCGGCGAAATATTGTCCGCGCACGACTTGTTTGGCGACAGCGTCGGGCGTCAAGGCGCGAATGGATTTGAGGAGTTTGACCTTTTCATCGCGAATGGGCTCGGCATCCAGCGACACCGGCGGTTCCATGGCTACGAGGGACATAACCTGGAGGAGATGGTTTTGCACCATGTCGCGCAACGCGCCCGCCTCCTCGTAATAGCCGCCGCGGCCGCCCACGCCGAGGCTTTCGCTCACCGTGATCTGGACGCTGTCCACCATGTCGCGGTTCCAGAGACGCTCGAAGATGGAATTGGAAAAGCGGAACATCAAGATGTTCTGCACAGTTTCCTTGCCCAGATAATGGTCAATGCGAAAGACCTGCTGCTCGTGCGCGTAACGGGTGAGTTCGGCATTCAGTTGCGTGGCGGAAGCGAGGTCGTGGCCGAACGGTTTTTCGACGACGATGCGTTGCCAGCCTTTTTCGCCTTTTTTGTGCAGGAGATTCGCTTCGTGCAATTTTTCGACCACTTCGCCAAACTGGCTGGGCGACGTGGCGAGGTAAAAAAGAAGATTGTTTCGCAATGGCTCGCTGCCGAAGGAGCCGAGCATTTTCTCCAATTTTTTATAGGCTTCCAAGTCGGAGAATTCGCCCATGCAATAGAAAATGCGCTTGGAAAACTCATTCCAAACCGCATCGTCCACCGGTTTGGTGCGGGAAAACTGGTCGAGCGCCTGGCGCAATTCCTTGCGCCAGGATTCATCGGTTTTCTCGCGGCGGGCAAAACCGATGACGCGGAAATCCGGCGGCATCTGTTTCTCCTTGTAGAGATGGTAGAGGGCAGGGATCAGCTTGCGGGCAGTCAGGTCGCCGCTGGCGCCAAAGATGACGATGGAACAAGGTTCCACAGTCTTGCGAGATTCACTGAGCCGGCAAACCATCAATTCATCCAGTTGCTCGAGTTCCATGCGGGGGAAGATGACTCAAGATGGAAATGAATTCAATGATTGTTATGTACGGATTTGCACCGATGACGATATTGATTTGTACATGGGACTTATGGAATTGACTGAACCCGGCAGCCCGCAACGGGCTTTGATTTGCAAAGCAAAAGCGATGCCTTAAGGTCAGCAGGTGCAGAAATCAGTCCGCCCAACGGAATACGCCGAACTGGCCGCGCTGCTTTTGCTCCAATTCATGGGGCTGGGCATCTGGCTGGTGCCGTTGAGCGCGGTGCTCTCTGCGCACGGGCTGGACAGCATCCGGCCCTATGCCTTCGCCGCCTCGGCGGTGGCGGCGTTTGTCTCGCCGCTGATTTTTGGTGCGATGGCGGACCGCCATGCATCGCCGGTAAAAGTGCTGCGCTGGCTGTGCCTGGCCAGCGCGGCTTCGATGGCATTGGTGGGCTGGAGCATTCAAGCGGGCTGGCCGGCGGGATTGGTGCTGGGGCTGATACAAATTTATTCGTTGTGCGCGGCACCGACCTCGAGCATCAGCATTGCCATAGTTTTCTCGCGGCTGGGAAATTCGCGGAGAGAATTCGGGCCGGTCCGCGCCTCCGGCACGCTGGGCTGGATGATCGGATGCTGGGGCGTCAGCGCACTCCGCGCGGATACTTCGACGCTTTCCCAATACCTTGGTGCCATTGTGTGGGTGGCGACAGCGATGTTCACTTTTCTTTTGCCGAGCATTTCTCCGCCGCCATCGCCGGCGCACTCGACGTGGAAACAGCGGATGGGTTGGGACGCGCTAAGTTTGCTTAAAAACCATGATCATCGCGTGGTGTTCGTTACTGCCGCGCTCTACAGCATTCCCCTGTCGGCATTTTATGCCTACACGCCGCCGCACCTGCAAATGCTGGGGTTTCACCGGCTCTCGGCCTGGATGACGCTGGGGCAGATCATGGAGATTGCCACGTTATTCGCGCTGGGAGGACTGCTGTTGCGGTGGCGGTTGAAATGGATTTTTCTCACAAGCTTGGTGGCGGGCCTGGTACGTTTCAGCGCGTGCGCGTTGAATACTCCGTTCGGGGTGCTGACAGGCGCATTGCTGCATGGGTTGTGTTACACAATGTATATTATCACCGCGCAAATCTATCTCGATGAACGGGTGGACACCGGCTGGCGGACGCGGGCGCAAGCCCTGATGTCGCTTATGACCAATGGCATTGGCAATCTGGTTGGTTATCTCGGCACCGGCTGGTGGTATGCCTGCGTAAAATCAACCTCCATG
>JAQGPB010000122.1 GCA_028293265.1 Pedosphaera sp.
GTAGAGGCGGGTCCAGACGACGGGTTGCATGGGATTATTCTTGGGGCCGTCAACGGGCGGGTCGGTCGGACTCATGCCGGTAAGGACCGCGCCGCGCACGAGGATTTTGACGTCGGAAGGCGGATTGGCGGCATAGACATCGGAATTGCCGAAGAGGCCGGTGACGCCGCGAAGAATGGGATCGTCCTGGGCCGAAGGTTCGATGAGGCCGCGCGTGGCTTCCTGCTTGTGGGCGCCGTGATGCGCAACCCAGGTTTCCCCGAGGACTTGTTTGCCGAAACCGCCGGGCCAAGTCTTGCCGTTCCAGGTGAACTTTGCGTAGGGGCTGGCCGAGCCGCCGGAATAATTGAAGGCGTGGGTGCTGGTGCGCAACGCGATGATCGGCTTGCCGGCGAGATACGCGTCCACGAAATGTTTCATCTGGTCATCCGGCCATTCGCGAAAGCGCAGGAGCATGATGATGGCGTCCGCGTGGTCGAGCGCCTCAGCGCCGGGGAGACTATGGTTGAAGTTGGGATCAATGGCGCCAGTGGCGGGGTTGATGGCGAAGAGCACGGTGCATTTGAAGCCGTGGCGTTGCGCGAGAATTTTGGCGAGTTGCGGCAGGCCTTCCTCGGAACGGTATTCCTCGTCACCGGAGAGCAGGACGACCTGCTTGCCGAGGCCGGGGCCGGCGGTGCCTTCAAACACGAGCGTATCGGCGGCGCGGGCGTTGAGCAGGACGAGAGCGCAAAGCAACGAGAGCAAGAGGTGTTTTTTCATGGGTGGATAATTGTAAATGGCCGTCATTCCCGATGCAACACAACAAAGGCGAAAGTTGTCATTAATAATTATTGATCCTCAGAAAAACTGTGTCAGTGAAAGTCAGTGTTGACGCCCGCCCTCACCATGAACCTCAGCAGCGGCCAAAATTTCAAATGGTTGAATCCGCGAGGAATATCTGTCGTGGCGCGCACAGAGCCGCCCCTCTTCCCGGCCCTCTCCCCATTCCTGCGTCGTGGGGCGAGGGAGAAGGCCTTGAGCGTCGGATGGTTCAGGGGTTCAACGAGCGAATCGGCGTTCGGGGCATTCTCACCCCGGCCCTCCGCTCCCATTTGGTTAAGGAACAAGCGGCCCCTCGCCCCGCTCGTTCCTCGCGGGGCGAGGGAGAAGAAGGCGCGCGGGGACGCTCGCCCCACCTGCGCACAGCTTTGCTGTTTGTGAGGCGTTTGTTGAATGTCATTGTTCAATAAATAAAACTTGCCGCCTTACTGCTCGCCATGTGGGGAGTGATTGAGTAAGGTGAAGCATCACTATGAATTGCCGCACGATATTGCTTGCCGGTTTTCTCACGGGTTTTGGCCTGGCTGATTTGCGCGCTGGATCACCGGGATTCGTGGAGGTGCCGTTCAAGGCGGTGGAAGATCCGCCGGCAATACAAATGCTCGTGCCCGGATTTACTGTGCGGCAATTGCCGCTAGACCTGAACAACGTCAACTGTTTCGCCTACGCGCCGGATGGACGGCTTTTTGCGCTGGGCTATGACGGAAATATTTTTCAATTGAAGGACACTGATGGGGATGGGCTGGAAGATACGGCCAGTTATTTTTACAATAACGAGAAGCACGAAATCCCGGCGAGCATCGGCATGGCTTGGGGGCCGGGCGGGTTGTATCTCGCGAGCCAAAAGCGTGTTATTCGCGTGAGGGACAAGGGCGATGGGACGGGCGAAGTGGAAACGGTCACGGGCAATTGGGTTCCGCCCGCGGGCGCGGCGGGTTCGGGGCTGGATGCGGTGGGGCTCACGGTGGACGCGAAAGGAAACATTTATTTCGGTCTGGGTTGTGATAATTGGATGAATGCCTATCGCGTGGACAAAACGAATCACCAGTCTTCGTACAATCTGCACAGCGAACGCGGGACAATTGAGAAGCTTTCGCCGGATTGGAAGCATCACGAAGCGATTGCGACCGGGGTGCGATTTACGGTGTCCATGGCGTTCAACACCAACGGCGATCTGTTTTGCACGGACCAGGAGGGCGCGACGTGGCTGCCGAACGGCAACCCGTTTGACGAGCTGTTGAACATTCAACCGGGGCGGCATTATGGCTTTCCGCCGCGGCATCCGAAATATTTGCCGGACGTGATAGACGAACCGAGCGTGTTCGATTACGCGCCGCAGCATCAGTCCACGTGCGGGTTGCATTTCAACGAACCGGTGCCCGGCAGTTCGAACATTTGCGGGCCGGACTGGTGGCGTGGGGATGCGTTTGTCTCCGGCGAATCACGCGGCAAAATCTGGCGCACCAAGCTGGTCAAGACTGCGGCGGGTTACGTTGCGCAAAGCGACATTATTGCGTGTCTCAAGATGCTCACGATTGACGCGATTCCGACGCCGGAAGGCGGTTTGCTGGTGACGTGCCATGGCGGCAAGCCCGATTGGGGCACCGGGCCGCAGGGCAAGGGCAAGCTTTTCAAGATCACTTACGCCGACCACGCCGCGCCGCAACCGGTGCTGGCCTATGCCGCCAGTCCGACTGAGACGCGCGTGGTTTTTGACCGGCCGATTGATCCGGCGCATTTCAAAAATCTGGTGAAGCAAACCACGATGACCATGGGACGATATGTTACGGCGGGGGAGCGGTTCGAGTCGTTCAGTCCGGGTTACCAAGCGGTTAAAGACCAACAGGAAATCAAGCGTTACGCATTGGACATTTTATCGGCGGGCATTACGCCGGATAATCGCGCCATTATTCTTCAAACGATGCCGCGCGTGGTGGCGGTGAATTATGGAATCAAGCTGCCTGAAGGGACGCAGGCCGAGCGGCAGGCCAGCCGAGCGCGTCACGAAGAACCGCAGCAGGCGGCGATTGACGTGATGGCGGATTTGACCGGCGTGGAGGCGAAATGGCGCGGCAGGAGCGGCAAAACTGAACTGGCTTGGAACGGGTGGCTGCCGCATCTGGACTTGAATGTGGCGCGGGGATTCACTGCGGCCAGCCGCGAGCATGAGGAGTTTTTTTTTTTGCTCAAGGAAAAGGGAACGCTGACGTTGCGGGCGCAACTTGACCTTAATCTGATGCTGCATCCCAAAACGCAGCCGGGCGCGAAATTGGATTACGAATATCCGCCTGAGGTGGTGACGGTGGTGGTGAAGAGCCGCGCGCGGCTGGACGTGGCGAGCGCCGCTTTGCAGTTCAAGCGCGTGAGCAACCATGAATTCCGCGTTACGCTCACTCCGGCGCAGAACCAATGGGTGCCGTTGGAAATCGTTTTGCCAACGGGCGGCGGCGAACCCGACCTGGAAGTTTATTGGTTCACGGATGAAGATCCACGTCCGCGCGCGTTTCCGTTGCGACGCATTTTCGTGCCGTTCGCCAAGCCGGAAAGCGCCGAGCCGCCGTCGGTTGGGCCGCGGGTGATTGCGGAAATTGCGGGCGGCGATTGGGAGGGCGGGAAG
>JAQGPB010000619.1 GCA_028293265.1 Pedosphaera sp.
TTTTCCCGCAGCCGTTTGACATACACATCCACCAGGTTCGTGCCCGGATCGAAATCGTAATCCCACACTTTTTCGAGAATCGCCATGCGCCCGCAAATCCGGCCCGGCGACCGCATCAAAAATTCCAACAGCCGGTATTCGCGCGTGGTCAGTTCAAAAGATTTGCCGCCGCGCTGCGCCTGCCGTGTGACCGTGTCCAGCGTGAGGTCGCCCACGCGCAGGGTGATGGACTTTGGTTCGCCGCCGCGCCGGCCCAGCGAGCGGACGCGGGCGATCAATTCAGCCAGAGCGAACGGCTTGGGCAGGTAATCATCTGCGCCGGCATTCAGGCCTTCCACCCGTTCGTCCACCTGGCCGCGGGCCGAAAGCAGCAGCACCGGCGTGCGGTTTTTTTGTTCCCGCAACTGCCGCAACACGCTCAGGCCATCGCGACCGGGGATCATGATGTCCAGCACGATGGCGTCAAAAGGCGTATTCGAAGCCAGCAGCAGGGCCTCCGCGCCGTCATGCGAAACGTCCACGGCAAAGCTCTCCGCCTGCAACGCCTTGCGAATAAACGAGGCGGTTTTCTTTTCATCTTCGACGACGAGGACACGCATCAACTTAGTATTAACATTTTGCCACAGAATTACCATCCCATCATGAAACAGCGGCAAATTCCAAATGACAAAACTGTCATTCTTCCACCCGGATCAAACTTAAACCAATTTTTCGATTGAACACGCGTCCTTCAAACTAATAGCCTCTGTAATGAACTGGTTCTATGCGAGCAACGATCAGCAATGCGGCCCGGTCTCGGATTCGCAACTGGATGCGCTTCTCAGTTCGGGCACCATCAGCCGTGACACTTTGGTGTGGCGGGAAGGGATGACGGAATGGAAACCGTTGCACGCAGTCCGTGCGGCCGGCCCGCCGCCAGTTCCCAATGTCCCGTCAATGGTTTGTGCCGAGTGTGGCGGGACTTTTCCTGCGGGAGAACTTATCCAATTGAACCGCGCCTGGGTTTGTGCCAAATGCAAACCGGTTTTTCTGCAAAAAATGAGCGAGGGGGTCGCGTCAACCAATGCCGCCGGCCGCATGTGGCGGATGAACAAACAGTTGGTCACCATCTCCGAAACGCCATTTCCCGACCGTTGTGTCAAATGCAACGCACCGGCCAATGGTTTCCGGTTGAAACGTGTCTTATACTGGCAGCATCCCGCATACTATCTGCTGCTGTTGTGCAATCTGCTGGTTTTGCTGGTGGTCGTTTTGATCGTGCGCAAAAAGGCCGTTCTGCATGTCGGCCTTTGCGGGTTGCATCGCGCCCAACGCAAGCAGACAATTTTGATCGGGTGGCTTGGCGCATTGGGCGGACTGACCGTGGGCCTCGGAGCATTTGCTTTTAGCTCCACCTGGGCGGCAGTGTTCGGGGTGACAGGGTTTCTTGTTTTCATCGCCTCTGCAATTTATGGCGCGCTTAAGGGGCCAATGGTTTCTGCCGCAAAAGTCACAAAGGAAAATGTCTGGCTCAAGGGAGTGCATCGCGATTTTATGGCCAACCTGCCTGAATGGCCGGGCCAATAATTTATTGGCAAATCACCTCGCACGCAATTGCCAACGGGGGACATCCCCATTCCTTGGCTCCATCATGGCATCTTGCAACACACATGGACAAACGATGAGAAGACGATCATGCACCCGGTTTGTTGTCCGGCAGTATCTCGAGTGTCATGCAGTATTCCGAGAAACCCATTGCCAGCCAGAAAGCCACTGCACTTTTGTTTGAAGTCAGGACATCCACGGTCAATCGCTTGCTCGATGGCCAGAAGTGCAAGCGAAGAATCTGGAGCGCCTGCCGTCCGATGCCCATTCTGCGCCTAGCCGGAACCACAAACAGGTGGCGCAAATGGATCTCCTCGGATTGTTCGCGAAACAATGCATACGCAACCACCTCGCTGGCGTCTTCGAAAACAATCGCGGTGTAATCCGCCGACAGCCACCCTTTCATGCGCAATGCCAATTCCGGCATGGTCATCGGATTGCGATGACCTTCGTCCCGAATCAAATGATGATTCATTTGTGCCAGAAGAGGACAATCAGCAGAAGTGGCAATGCGATATTTCATGCGGGGATTCCCTGCCATCCAGAACGATTCCCAGATTCAAACTGGACGGCTTCACTTCCGGCGACGCTAACATCTGGCCGCGACCACGTCCAGCCCAGTTTCAGTTCTTTGAATATTTTGGCGATGTGTTACGCTGTCTGCGAATGAATTTAACGACTGTGCCAGTTGAAATCGGAGACCCGATCAATGCCCGCATCCTTGCCGTCTCGGAAGACAAAATCCAAGGTTTCCAGCGCGACCCGTTCGGCGAAATCGCGCGCCTCTCGGGCGTGGAACTGCCCTTGGTGATCGAGCGCATCCAAGCCATGGTCAAGGCTGGCGCCATCCGCCGCGTCCGCCAAACCTTGATGGCGACCAACCTGGCTCCCGGCGCGCTGGTCGCGTGGCAGGTGCCCGCCGACCGCCTGGATGCCGCCTTTGATTACATGTTTCAAAGCGATCCGTTCTCCGGCCACGTCGTCATTCGCTCCGCCGATCCGGCCACGCCCGGTTCAAATTACAAACTCTGGACGACGCTGAAGGTGCCGCAGGGTTATTCGATGCGGAAGCATGGTGAATTTCTTTTGCGTCAGACCGGTGCCGAACACTTTCGCCTGATGCCTGCCAAACGTCTTTTTGCCCTCGGTGTCGGCCACATGCGCAGGCGCGGCATGGCCCCCGGCAGCAAGGCTGCCGAACCCGCCGAGGTCATGGATGTAAATGTGGTGCATTTGAACGAACAGGAATGGCGTGTGCTCACCGCGTTGAAGCGGGAATTCGAACCGGAGGAAATCACGCGCGATCTCTGGCAACCGCGCGCTGAAGAAGCCGGGGTTTCGCTCGAAACATTTTGCCAGCTCGCCGAGGACTTGAACCGCCGCAAAGTCATCGGCCGTTTCTCCACCTTTCTGGAGCATGTCAAGCCGCTTGCGACCGGTGAGCGCGTCACGCGCTTCAACGCGTTGTTTCATTGGGCGGTGCCGTCGGGACGCGAAATCGAGGCGGGCAGGGAAGTGGGGCGGCATCATATTTTGACCCACGCGTATTGGCGCGAGGGCGGGACGGAATTTCGCAACGTCAACATCATGGGCGTGGCGCACGGCACCGACCGCGAACTCGTGCTGCAGCACAAGGCGGCCATTGATGAACATCTGCGCGCCATCAGCATTCCGGTGAGTTACACCAACGTCTTCTGGGGCGGCCGCAGCGAAATCAAACCTTCTGAGATTTCTCCATTTGCCTATTGTGAATGGTGCAAGAGTGTCGGGCTTGATCCCGAAGCGATGAAGGATTAGTCATGTGGCCCGCCTGTGGCTGCTTCCATCTCCTGCATCATTTGCGGGGTCTTGACATCTGTCCAGCCGTGGCCTTTGCCGTGGCCATAAACGACGCGGCCTTTGAACGGCGGATCGGCGTGGGAAAGAAATGCGTCCAGCAGATGGACGGCATTGTTTAGAAAATAATCATCCGCATCGCCGACTGAGATATGCAATTTCCCCTGCAGCTTGGGGCCGAGTGTTTTCCAATTCCGCTCCATCACCAGCCGCAAATCATACTTCTTCCATTGCTCCGCGATTTCATGGTTGATCTTGCCGGTCTGCGGGTCCCATAAC
>JAQGPB010000170.1 GCA_028293265.1 Pedosphaera sp.
CGCGCGATCAAAAAGGGCGCGGGTTTGCTGGACGAAAAAGTCACTTTCGAACTGGTAACGTACGAGGGTTTTGCCCCCGGAAAAGTCCCGGTAATCGTGGAATGCCTGACCGACAACCGCAACCGCACCGCGCCGGAGATCCGCCAGTTGTTCAAGGCCGGCCAGATGGGCACGCCGGGCAGCGTCGGTTTCATGTTCGACCGCTGGGGCATTGTCGAGGCGAACCATGCGGACAAAGCGCAGGACGTCGAAGCCGCCGCCATCGAAGCCGGGGCCCAGGAGGTGCAGCCGCTTTCAGGCGAGGATGTGCCCGAAGGCCATGTCGGCGCGCGGTTCCTCTGTCATCCCACGGATCTGGATGCCGTCGCCAAATTTCTGACCGCCGCCAAATGGACGGTTACCACCTCGGAAATGAGCTATCTGGCCAAGAATTACGTGGATTTGGCCGAACCGCAACGGAAGGAAGTATCTGATTTTCTGACCGCCCTCGATGAACACGATGATGTCCACCGCGTCTATGCCGCGCTGAAATAAGCACGGTCAACCAACGTGTCCCGGGATCAAGCACCCCGGGACTTCACCAAAAACAAATGGCATTCTCAGGCTTTGACCTTTTCCAAGCGGTCGTTTTTGACCAGTTTCGCCTGGTTGTTCTTCAGATAGTCCTGGACCATCTGGATTCGGCCCAAACTGGTGGGGACGCGCTTTTGATTCTGGAAAAGCCGGTAATGAGTCAGGGTTTTCCCAACCTCCATTATCTCGACATGGCCCTTTTCGGTCTTCCAAAGCTGGCCTTTGGCCAGTGAAGGAGCTGTGGGTGACTTTTTTAACTTCATAAATATGCAATCGTATCTGCGGCATCTTAACTCAGTTGCCCTATATAAGACAGCATTATTCTCGGAATATTCAAATACCGGCTTTCCCCAGCGCGGATGGCGGTTTTCAGGGGGTGGGTCTATTCCCCGTTTGAATCGGGGTCGGCGCGGGCTGATTTTGGGGTATGAAAACAATTTCAACATATGCTCATGGTGTTTGCGATTACATCGTGGGCATCGTCCTCATTCTCGCGCCGAACATCTTCAGCTTCTCGCGACTGGGCGGCGCACCGGTCACGGTGGCGCGCCTTATCGGCTTCCTTTTCATCGTTCAGGCGTTGTTCACCAACTACGAACTGGGCCTGTTCCGGGTGCTGCCCATGCGGATGCACCTGTTCGACGATTATGTGCTTTCGGCTTTGCTGGCGATTTCGCCGTGGCTGTTTGGCTTCTACACCCAGCCGAACAATGTATGGCTGCCTCACTTGATCGTGGGCTGCGTCTTTTTCGTCATTACCGCAATGACGCGAACCTCGACGCGGGTTGTGCCGACCCAGACGGCACGTTGAAGCGAAACAATTCAGTGCGCCGAAGCGGGCTGTTCGTCCGGGAGGACAGTCCGGCCCCGGTACCGCATGGCAATGGGTATGAACGCGATGGCAGCGAGGAACATCAGCCCGGCGAAGAACAGGTAATAACTGGCCCCGGCGAGCTTGGAGGTACCGTCGGGGTTTTGGATGAACAGGTTGACCGCCGCAGTGAAAAGGTTGCCCACGGAGACCGCCGCCAGAAAGAACGACATCATCATGCTCTTCATGGCCTTGGGCGCCTGCGTATAAGAGAATTCCAACCCGGTGATGGAGACAAGAATTTCCGCGCCCATCAAGAACGAATACGCGAGGAACTGCCAGCCGATGTTCGGCCGCAACCCGGCATTGATCTGCGTCTCAATCCAGGCCGGGACGAGAAACGAAACGGCGGCGAGGAAGAAGCCGATGGATATTTTCCGCAACGGAGTCAACGGAAAGACGCGGTTGATGAGCGGATAAACGACATAGGTGAAAAGCGGGATATAAAAGAGGATCAAAATGGGATTGACGGCCTGGATTTGCGCGGGCAACCAGGTGTGCCAGAAGATGCGGAGGTCCATTTTATCGGCTTGTTGGACCCAGGCGGAGCTGGATTGGTCATAGAGGGACCAGAAGACGGCGATGAAAAGAAAAATGACGATCAGACTGGCGATGGATTTCAGCCCTTGCCGGCTGAACGCTTCGCGACCAAATTCCGAACCGCTGGGTGGCACATGCACGAACTTTTTACGGCCGAACCAGAATATCCATGTCGCCAGAAGCATCAGCAAACCGGGAGTGCCAAAGGCGACGTGTGGTCCAAATTTGTCCAACAGTATCGGGATCATGAGCGCCGCGAAGGCTGCCCCAAAATTGACGGAAAAATAAAACCAACTGAACACTTTCGGCAACAAATGCTGGTTCCGCGCGCCAAATTGATCACCCACATTCGACGATACACAGGGCTTGATTCCGCCCGACCCGATCGCAATCAAGCCGAGCCCTATCGCCAGACCAAGCCGGGTATCATTCAGCGCCAATGCCAGATGCCCAAGGCAATAGACGATCGAGAGGCTCAGGATAGTCAGGTATTTTCCCAGCCAAACATCGGCGATCACCGCGCCCAGCAGGGGGAAAATGTAAGCCGACGCAACGAAAAGATGAAAATATTCCCGCGCCTGCGGAGGGTTCATTGGCGCAAGCTTGCCGTCCGCGCCCATCAAATATTGGGTCATGAACACGACCAAGATGGCGCGCATCCCGTAAAAGCTGAACCGTTCCGCGGCCTCGTTGCCGATGATGTAGGGGATGCCCGGCGGCATCCTGGTGGTCGGTACCGGCGTGGTCAGGTATTTGCCGGATGCAGGCGGGTTGGCTTTGGCCATTTCTTCATTTGTAACGCTCACGCCCTATTGTGTTAACATGCCCTGATGATTTCGTCTATATTTGCATTAAGGCCGGTTTGTAATAAGTTTCCCGAATGAGGATGGATTATGAACATTGACGAAATGGAATCAACGGCGCGCGCGCTCGTCGCCGAGGGCAAGGGCATCCTGGCGGCGGACGAGAGCCTGGGCACCATCGAGAAGCGCTTTCGGCCGATCAACCTGCCGTCCACCGAGGAAAACCGGCGCGCCTATCGCGAACTGCTTTTCACCACGCCCAAACTCGGCCAATACATCAGCGGCGTGATTCTCTTCGATGAAACCATCCGCCAAAAAGCCCGTGACGGCACGCCCTTCCCCGAAGTGCTCCGCGGCCAGGGCATCATCCCCGGCATCAAGGTGGACAAGGGCGCCAAGCCGATGGCCGGATTTCCCGACGAAAAAGTCACCGAAGGTCTGGACGGCTTGCGCGCGCGCTTCAAGGAATATTACGAACTGGGTGCGCGTTTCAGCAAATGGCGCGCTGTCATCAGCATTGGGGAGAATATTCCGACGGATGCCTGCCTCGCGGCAAATGCCCAAGCTTTGGCCCGGTTTGCCGCTCTGAGCCAGGAGGCCAGCCTGGTCCCCATCGTCGAGCCCGAAGTGCTCATGGACGGCGATCACACCATTGAGCGTTGCGAAGCCGTCACGCAGAAAACCCAGCACATCGTTTTCGACGCGCTGTTCGACCAACGCATCATTCTCGAAGCGATGTTGCTCAAGCCAAACATGGTGGTGCCCGGCAACGACTGTCCCCGGCAAGTCAGTCCTGCCGAAGTAGCGGAGGCCACCATGCATTGCCTGCGTCGCGGCGTGCCGGTGGCAGTGCCTGGAATTGTCTTTCTCTCCGGCGGCCAGAGCGAAGTTGAAGCCACTCAAAATCTAAATGCCATCAGCCAGCTCGGCCCGCATCCCTGGCATGTCAGTTTCTCCTTCGGGCGCGCACTTCAGGACGCCGCGTTGAAAACTTGGGCCGGCGATCCCAATAATATCGTGGACGCTCAAAAGGCACTCCTGCGCCGCGCCAAGGCCAACAGCGCCGCACAAACCGGCAGTTACTCCGCCGAGTTCGAAACCGCGCCGGTTTCGTTGCGCCCCAGTCCTGTTCCAGTTTGACCCGGCGGCGGTTGGGACTTGTAAAAACGCCACGAGGCGATTAATCAAATGGCAATTAGAAATAAAACTATGACCAAACTCCGTTTACTTTCCATCACCCTTGCAGCCGTGACGGCATTGGCCATCAATTCCCCGGCCCAGGACAGCCCTGCCAAATCCACCAACGTGCCCGCGATCAAACCCACCAAAAAGCAGGCAGACTTTGCTTCAACGACCGCGCAGTTCGGAAAAATTGCGAAGACGAACGAAGTATATCAATCCGCGCTGGATGCCCATGCGCTCGCGGACGCGCTCAAGCTCACCGGCAAAGAAGGCGCCTTCAAGGGAACTGTCGTTCGGATTTTTGAACCGCGCAATCTGGCCATCCTGAATTTCGACGCCAACTACCGCACCGCCATGACGGCGGTCGTCCACGGGCCGAACTTCGCCGACTTCCCCGTGCTTACAAATTTGATTGGCAAAGACGTGGTCATCACCGGCACGTTCACCGATTATCAAGGTCGCGCGCAAATGGTCCTGACCAACGCCGCGCAGGTGAAGGTGGTTGAAGCAGAAACCAAGTAATAACAACCTTCACTCCAGTTTGCTTACCAGTCTGGCCCGCATCCGATAAAACCAATAAATCGGCGTGCCAATCAACACCAAGGCCATCCCAAATGCAGAGTTGATAATCGCGGGTTTTCCCGCGGCAACCGCCGCCTGATAACCGACGACGTCGTTGTAAATGCTGAACACCAGATAAACGCCGGCGAAGATGACAAAAATCCACGGTACGTACGGGTAACCCGGAACGCGATACGGACGGGGAGTGTCAGGTTGATCACGGCGCAGGACGAACACGCCATAAGCGCCGGCCGCATAAAAGACCCAGCTCACAAAAATCAAAGTGTCAGTGAGCGTATCAAACGTCCCGCTAAAGAGCAGCAGCACGCTCCAGATACCTTGCACGATCAATGACGCCGCCGGAGTGTGAAAAACCGGATGCGCCGCGCCAAGAAATTTTGGAAAAACATTCCGCCGCGACATCGAAAAATAAACCCGCGCGCTCGCAAGAATGGTGGCGTTGGCCGTGCCGAAGGTCGAAATCATCACCGCGGCGGCAATCCAGCGTCCCCCGCCCTTGAAACATTTTTCCGCCACATCCGCCGCGACCAGCTTCGAGTGCGCCATCACATCAATCGGCAGCACGTACGCATAGGCCACGTTGATCAGCATGTAAATGGCGATCACGATCAGCATGCCGATGCCCAGCCCGAGCGGAATATTGCGCTGCGGTTCCTTCACTTCACCGGCGATATACGTGATTTTGTTCCAACCATCATAAGCCCAGAACGCCCCCTGCATCGCCGCGACCACCGCCAGGAACATTTTAAATCCAGTGGGATGAATCAACGTGCTCGAAGTCGAGAGGTTCGAGAACGTCCCGCCCGTCGGCAGCAAGAACGCCCCGAGAAACAACAGCGCCATCGCCGCAACTTTGGCAATGGTAAAAACATTTTGCACCACGCCGCCAAGTTTAACCCCGACGTAATTCACCGCCGTCAACCCGACTACCAGAACGGCGGCCACACCTTTCGTCCCGATCTCCGCCAACGGCGCGACGTCGCCGATGAATGGAAAGTGAATGGAAAACGCCGCCACCGAAGCGCTGAATTCCGGCAGCTTCACGAATTGCGACGCATACTCCGCAAACACATATGCAACTGCGGCAATTGAACCTGTTTGAATAACCGCAAAAACCGCCCAACCATACAGGTACGCAAAGAACGGCCCGAACATCCGCTCGAAATAAATATATTGCCCGCCCGTCTCTGGAATGATGCTCGCGACCTCGGCATTCGTGAGCGCGCCAAACAGCGTGATGACGCCCGCCAAAAGCCAAACACCCAAAAGAATTTCCGGAGAACCCACCTGCCCCGCCATGACCCCCGCCTTGCGAAAAATCCCCGACCCAATCACCCCGCCTACCACCATCATGATCGTGGTGAACAACCCAAGCGCCGACAACAGGCCGACGTTGCTGGAAGGAGGAACCGTCTGTTTGCCGGGGACGCTCGCGGTTGGCAGCTCGGATTTCAACCGCGAAAGAGTAGCGGCCACGTAGGAATGACTTCAAGTTTTAAGGTTTAAACTTCCGAATGCGGAGCGCGCTTATAATCAATACTGTAAAGGGACAATTCTTTCGTTACTCTTTACTTCTCGCTGCGCATTCCCCATTCTGCCTGCCAACAATATGACCATGTCCAGACGACGATTCGTTCGCGGAACTGCTGCCGGTCTCCTCGGTGCCGCAACCCTGTCCAACGCACGTGCCGCCGGCCCCGCCCCCAAGCCCGGCGCGCGCCCCTTGATCGTTTCCACCTGGCCGTTCGGCAAGTTGTCGAACGAAGAGGCGCTGAAAGTGTTGCTCCAGGGCGGCTCGCTTTTGGATGCCATCGAGCAGGGAATCGGCCTGGCCGAATCCACCTCGCCCAATCAATCGGTCGGGCTGGGCGGCAAACCCAACGCCGCCGGTGTGGTGCAGTTGGACGCCTGCATGATGTTCGGCCCCGGCCACAAGGCGGGCAGCGTCGCCGGTCTCGAAGGCATCCGGCATCCCATCTCCGTCGCGCGCCGCGTGATGGAGAAAACCAGCCACGTGATGCTGGTGGGCGAAGGCGCGCGGATGTTCGCGCTGGCCGAGGGCCTCGAATCAATCCCGGTGGACTCGCGCGAAGCGTATGAAAAATGGCGGCTTGAGCGCGTTGCGGCGCAAGCCAAACCTTCCGCACAAAGATCGGGCACGCACGACACCATCGCTCTGCTGGTCTTGGGAACCGACGGCACCATCGCCGGCGGCTGTTCGACCAGCGGCCTCGCGGGCAAAATGCCCGGACGCGTCGGCGATTCTCCCATCATTGGTAGCGGGTTGTATGTGGACAACGAAGTGGGCGCGGCGGGTGCTACCGGCGTCGGCGAGAATGTGATGCGTTACTGCGCCAGCTTCCGCATCGTGGAATATATGCGCGAAGGATATTCGCCGAAGGACGCCTGCCTGGAAACCATCCGTCAAATCGTCCGCGTTGATCCTAAACGGATGGCCGACCTGAGCATCAATTTTATCGCCTTGGACAAGCACGGACGATTCGGCGCGGCGGGCACCGATCTTAATTTCCAATATTCCGTGACCACGCAGCAGGACAGTCGCGTCCTGCCCAATCCCGCCATCAGCAAACTAAAATTGGACGCCAAAAAATAGCGCGCCGGCCGTAAACCTCCGCGCTTTCAACCTTGAACCCGCCCCGCATCAAGCTGGAAATTTGCACCGCCTCGCCGGAGGATTGCCTCACGGCGGAACAAAGCGGCGCGGACCGCGTCGAACTCAACTCCGCCCTCATGCTGGGCGGTTTGACCCCGTCACTGGGCAGCCTGCGCGAGGCTCTCGCCATCACCCGCATCCCGATCATCGTGATGATCCGTCCCCGCGCCGCAGGTTTTGGCTACAGCGAAGCCGAATTCAAAGTCATGCAGCGCGACGCCGAAGCAGCACTGGCGGAAGGCGCGGCAGGCATCGCCTTTGGAATTCTGACCGACAAGGGCGCGATTGATACGAAATGGTGCGCCCGGATTTGCCAGCTCGCCGCCGGACGGCAGATTGTTTTTCACCGCGCCTTTGATGTTGTGCCCGAACCGCTGGCGGCCTTGGATCAGTTGATCGAGCTGGGTGTGACCCGCGTCATGACTTCCGGCCAGGAAGCAAACGCCTACAACGGCGCGGCGAACATCGCGAGCTATCTGCGGCACGCCGCCGGGCGGATTGAGATTCTCCCCGCTGGCGGCATCAACCGGTTTACCGTCGTTGATGTTGTGAGCCGCACCGGTTGTGACCAGGTCCACGCTTCGCTGAGCACCGTCAGCAAAGACCGCTCCGTGCTGGCCCGCCCGCAAATTTCCTTCGGTGGCACCTTGAAACCGCCCGAAGACGAATTTCCAATCACTGACTCCGGCGCGGTGGCCAACCTCCGGCGCATTCTGGGATGAACTCGTTCTGGTCAATGGCTGGAAATTCCGAGACTTGCAAGCCGCCCGGTTCCATGGTGAAAATTATCGCATAATGAAAAAGAAATCGTCGAATGCCAAATCTGCCGGCCAAGGCCCTGATCCGTTGCGTCCCTATTCGAGCATCGTGCTCGACGGCCCCGAACGCGCCCCGAGCCGCGCCATGCTTTACCCCGTCGGTTTCAAGCCGGAAGATTTCAAGAAGCCGCTGATCGGCATCGCCTCGACCTGGAGCATGGTGACGCCGTGCAACATGCACATTGACAAGCTGGCGCTCGAAGCCGAAAAAGGCGCCAACGAGGCGGGCGGCAAGGCGATTGTGTTCAACACCATCAGCGTGTCCGATGGCATCTCGATGGGCTCGGAAGGGATGAAGTATTCGCTCGTCTCGCGCGAAGTAATCGCCGATTCGATTGAAACTGTGGTGGGCTGCGAAGGGATGGACGGCTTTGTGGCCATCGGCGGTTGCGACAAAAACATGCCCGGCTCGTTGATGGCGATTGCCCGCTTGAACCGTCCGGCGGTGTTCGTCTATGGCGGCACGATTCTGCCCGGCTGCCTCACGGGCGACACGCGCAAGCTGGACATTGTTTCAGTTTTCGAAGCCGTGGGTGCCCATGCGAACCAGAAGATCAGCGACAAAGAATTGCTGGCAATTGAATCGTGCGCAATTCCCGGCCCAGGCTCATGCGGCGGCATGTACACCGCAAACACCATGGCGAGCGCGATTGAAGCCTTGGGCATGAGTTTGCCCAACAGCTCGGCGCAAGCGGCGATTTCTCCGGCCAAGAAAAAAGATTGCCTCCAAGCCGGCGCGGCGGTGGTGAACCTTTGCCAAAAAGGCATCAAGCCGCTGGACATCATGACCCGCCGGGCTTTTGAAAACGCCATCACCGTGGTGATCGCACTGGGCGGTTCTACAAACGCCGTTCTGCATTTGCTGGCCATGGCGAACGCCGCAAAGGTCAAGCTCGGCATTGATGATTTCACGAAGATTGGCCGGCATGTGCCGGTGCTGGCGGACTTGAAGCCGAGCGGAAAACATTTGATGTCCGAACTGGTCGCCATCGGCGGCATCCGGCCTTTGATGAAAACTCTGTTGGACGCCGGCTTGCTGCACGGCGAATGCCTCACTGTCACCGGCAAGACGTTGCGCGAAGATTTGGAAGGCGTCGCGCCCTATCCAGCCGGACAGACGATTATCCGCCCCTTGAGCGACCCGATCAAAAAGGACAGCCACCTGGTGATCCTCTACGGAAACCTGTCGCCCGAAGGCGCGGTGGCAAAGATCAGCGGCAAGGAAGGCTTGCGTTTTGAAGGCCGCGCCCGCGTCTTTAATTCCGAGGAACAGGCGTTGAAGAAAATTCTCGACGGCGGCATCAAAAAGGGCGACGTGGTCGTAATTCGTTACGAAGGACCCAAAGGCGGTCCCGGCATGCGTGAAATGCTCGCCCCGACTTCCGCCATCATGGGCAAAGGCCTGGGCAAGGAAGTCGCGTTGATCACCGATGGCCGGTTCTCCGGGGGCACGCACGGATTCGTGGTGGGCCACATCACGCCCGAGGCGTACGTCGGCGGCCCGCTGGCCTTGGTTAAGGATGGCGACCGCATCGTCATAGACGCCGAAAAGCGCGAGCTCACGGTAGGAATTTCAGCGAAAGAATTGCAGGCGCGACGCAAAGCCTGGAAAGCGCCCAAGCCCCGCTACACCCGCGGCGTGCTGGCAAAATACGCCCATCTCGTGACCAGCGCCACCTACGGTGCGGTGACCGACCAGAATCTGAAGTTGTAAATTGCCGGCTCAACTCAAGACTCATTATTTAACGTAAAATGCCAGGCACCGGGGATGGTTTTCATCTGGTGTTCTGTGATTGGCTCTCTGCCATTGAAACCACTCATCGGCGCCTTTTCGCTCCTGCCTTAGCTTTCCGCCAAATCTGCCCAAAACGGCATGCGGCATGCTGATTACTCCCTAGGCCGGATTGTATAAGGGACTATGTGCCTTTTCATGCCATTTGCCCTGGCCAAAACGTAACCTTCGCGCTGCGTTCTGGCGGTGCAAAGCCCTCGGCCAAGCTAATATATGCCGGTAAAAAGTTTGTTATGAACCGCAAAGCAATTCT
>JAQGPB010000196.1 GCA_028293265.1 Pedosphaera sp.
ATCCACCAGCACATGCACGATGGCCTGGCCAATCATCTGGCGCTTCTGATTTTTCAAGATGCTCCCGATGGAAGTGTAAGCCTCGAACGTATGCGATGCCTCCGGCACCGCCACGATGCGCGCCGGGTTGAGTTCGCCCGTCAGGAAATCGGTGCAAACTACCGTCTTGATGAACCCGTCTTCGCAGGCCGATAAATCCTTGGGGAGATAAATGCGCCGGGCAGTCTCCGCGCGGATGCAATAAAGCTGCGCGCACAATTGCGCCTCCCCCGCGCGCGTCATCGCCGATGCGCTGAGCGAGAACCGCTCGAACAATGTCTTGCGGCGCTTCAGCGAAATGCTCTTGCGGGGCTGATCGGTGGCGATGGCGGCCTGCGGATTGCCTTCCAGCGCGGCCAGCAGGTTCCAGAGCGTGTCCCGGCCATCAATCAGAATGTCCGCGTCCATCAGGAACATGTAACCGGCATCCGGCGCGGCGAGATGATGCACGTAGCAGTTCCAAGCGTTGATTTTGCCCCGCTCCTGAAGATCCAGTTGCCGGCAGGAAAACCAGTCGTGATCAGGATGCCGCCGGGCTTGCTCGGCAAACACCTGCTTCACAATGTCCGAGGTGCCATCCGTGCAGCCGTTCCCCACGAAAACAATTTCACAACGACGACCGCGCTGGCCCAGCCGCGCAAACAACGATTGCTGGAACAACGATTCCAAGGCCGCTCGCACAGCCTTTTCTTCGTTCCAAGCCAGTATGCCTATGGAAACAAACGTGGCCTCACCGGGCCATGCGCCGTTTTGGAGCGCACCCATCCTGCTCGTGCCTGAGTTCACCATGGGGTGAATTTCCCCCAGATGTCACTGTTTTATAAGTAGGTGGAGAACCCGAAAGGCGGGGGGGAAACACCCGAGGTCCTGTCCCGGCAGAAGCAATGCTATGCAAATCTCGCCACGTAGCGCGGGTGTCCCCGCCTGCGAGTTACGGTGGCGCCCCGCCGCCAGTAATCCCCGGAGCGCGGGTCTGCGACCAGCAGCAACGTGCGAACGCCGGGAGGCCCCGACCAGTTCCCACGCGCCCGTCATCAGGCCGTTGCTTGCAGGTTGGGGCGCGCCGAACTACGATTCGGCGCGATGGCAGGTGCGGATCACTGATGCGCATACCGCCCCATCAGGCTGGCCTGCCCCACGACGTGGCCCTTCATCTGATTTTCCAAATCTTCTGACTTGGTTCCCCGGGGGAGCCCCAGCACCGTATCCAATGCATACACATTGAAAAAATAATGGTGCTCGCCTGACGGCGGCTTCGGCCCGCCATACTCCAATTTCCCGAAATCATTCCGTCCCTGCGTCGCAATCACCGGCACGCTGTTCTCCTTGATCTCCTTCGTGCGCGGGTTCATGTCGAACAACACCCAATGATGAAAAGTCCCGTTGGGCGCGTCCGGGTCTGCCACGACCAGCGCCAGGCTCTTGGCCGCGCTCGGAATATCCTCGATCTGCAACGGCGGGCTCACATCCTGATCATCGCTCGTGAATTTTTTTGGGATCGTTTCGTTTTCCTTGAACGCTGGACTGCTAATTTTCATATATGTCTCCTTCTTGGCCGGCTGAACATAAAACCGGCGCAACCAAAACTCGCCCCTTAAAAAGCCCGCGTCAAGCGCTGGATGGCACTAATCTTCGTCTTCTTCGTCCGGAACCGGTGCAGCCGTGGCTGGAGCGTGCGAGTGCGAGGATGCTGCCTCTCGCGGCGGCGAATAGCTCCGCTGGCTCCTGCCCTGCCCGGAATCCCTTTGCAGCGTTCGCAGCGATTCCCGCAACGTGTCAATTTCCTCTTCCGAGGCAGACTTTTCCCGCTCCACCTGTTCCAAGGTTTCCAGAACCTCCTGAAGCTCTTCCAGCACCCGTTGCAATTCAACCCGGATTTCCTCCACCTGCTCCACGGCCCTGCCAATGGTGCCCGACGGCTTGCGCTGCCCGTCCCCGGCGCCAGGCTGCTCCCGGCGAGGCGGACGACCTCCCCGGTCGCCGCGCGGCTCCCCCTTGAATCGGGAGCGTCCGCGTCCCCCCCGCCCACGATGGCGGCGAGCATCACTTGGCCCCGATGATGCCGCCCGCTCCCCCGCTGGCCGTTCGCCAGCCGGCCGTTCCGGTGCTGTTGCCGCCGGTTTTTCCTGATTTTCAGTTTGTTGTTCTGGATTCATTGCGCCCTGCTCCCGTCAACTTCTGCTTCCCCGCCGCGAAAATCAATGTAATAAATGCCCCGCCAAAAAAAATCGAGTCCCAATTCAGTAAATCTTGGGGCCCCCGTCATCCGAAACGAGTCTGGCAAATGAACCAGAGTCGCTTTCAAACTAACACTCATTTCATTTCAGGCTTACCGAACCTCCCCGGCATAATAATGATTGCAATCAATTGTAGCCCAAATATTTACAACAGTCAAAAGCCCCGCCACAAATAAATTCACCCGGCTTAGGCTCCCATTTTCGTCATTTACCCCCTATTCTGCCAGAATCCGCTCCCGCGCCATTTGGCGGCCGCGTTTTGAAATTTCTTCACGCAATATAACCTCTGATGCGTCAGATTTATCCGATTGAATCGAACTCAGCGAGTCCCAAATGGGCTGGAAACACTCCCAGCATGCCTTCGCTTTGCGGCGCTTTGGCTCTTGACTCAACGTTTCGACCGCGGCCACCCTTTCGTAATGCGTCCAATTGCTTCTGCTTGGTCATGGATTCCCTTCATCGGATTGCTGGCCATGCTGAACGCGGGCTGCGCGACGCAATCAGACAATCAAGCTGAATCAAATTCAATCTTGCATTTGCAACGTGGCGCCTGGGTGAATGTTTCCGACCAGCTCCTGCCTGTCTTTGCCCAACAGAACATCAAACCGATCATCAAGTTCGCGTATGATGTAACCAATGGCGCGGGCATTTGCGGCATCCTTGCCGACCGCTCGCTGGGCGGCCCTTGGATCATCGTCCAAGGACAAGGTGTCTGGAAATATCAGCCCACGACCGGTGTTACCCACCAGCGCATTGATGCCGGCAATTATGATGCGTTTTACGAAAATGCCGGGCCGGACATTGATCCCGAAGGCTTGGGCGTCTGCCTCTTTTCCATTCAAGGCCAGACGACGAACTCCACCTGCGCCATCGCCCGTAACGGCGGCAAAAAATGGACCGCATTGACGACCGATTCCGCGGCGTTCGGCTACGATGTCGGCGCGGTGAACTGGACGGACGGCGGCATGACCATTCTCGCCAAAAAACACCACAATGGCGATCTTGTCCTCAGTCACGACGGCGGAAAAACTTGGACGCTGCTCGGCAAGGGCCAGTCGCGAGTCATGGCGCTTGGGCTCATCGGCTCGCAAGTCCTGCTCAAAGGCGTTCGCGGCGATGGCGATGCGGGCGGTTTGTTTCGCAGCACTGACGAGGGAACAAATTGGAGCAAAGTCGCGGACTGCCAGTTCAACCGGCTCGGGCACGTCGTCGTTTTCCACGGCGCGGCCTACCTTACCTGCACAAACGGAATCTTAGTCAGCCACGATCAGGGCCGGCATTGGTCCCTGCCCGGCAAACAATGCCCCGGCTTGCGGGTACCGGTGATGTTCGGAAAATACGAGCAACACCTGATGGTTTATGGTGACCAGGGTTTCTACGAAAGCCATGACGGCGGCATGACCTGGATTCTGGCCGTCGCATTTGGCGAAGACCCCGCGCTTCGTAGCGGACGATTTGAATATGGAGCTTGGAACCCGAACGATGATACCTTCTTCATCACGCATATCCGGGGACAGGCTTTTGGCTACCAACGTTAGCACAACCTT
>JAQGPB010000207.1 GCA_028293265.1 Pedosphaera sp.
CGAATTGACGCGCCGCCTGGTCGCCGCTTACAGGCAGGTGCGCATCGGCAATCCGCTCACACCCGGCACGTTGATGGGCCCGCTCATCAGCACCAAGGCGGTCGAGGAAATGCAAACCGCGCTCAAGAAGCTTCAACGCGAAGGCGGCAAAATCCTGTTTGGCGGCGAGCCCTTGCACGGGCCTGCGTATCCCGGCGGACGTTATGTGCGTCCCTGCATTGCCACCGCCCGGCCTGATTTCCAGATCGTTCACGAAGAAACCTTCGCGCCGATTCTTTATCTCATTCCTTACGATAACCTCGACGAAACCATCGCGGCGCACAACGCCGTGCCGCAGGGTTTGAGTTCGGCCATTTTCACCAATGAAATGCGCGAGGCGGAGTTGTTCCTATCGTGTTGTGGCAGCGATTGCGGCATCGCAAATGTAAACATCGGCACCAGCGGCGCGGAAATCGGGGGCGCTTTTGGCGGCGAGAAGGACACGGGGGGTGGCCGCGAGAGCGGGAGCGACAGTTGGAAGAATTATATGCGCCGACAGACCGTGACCATCAATTATTCGTCGGAACTGCCGCTGGCGCAGGGCATCAAGTTTGACCTTTGACCAAATCCAGATTGATTCAAAGTGCGTTTTCAACTATATAGAAGCAAGAGTTCATTATGATCAGCTCGACTACAGAAACTACGGGCAGTGCTTCCAAAACTTCCGTCAGCAGCCCGGGTGCGTACGACCCCAAGCACTTCGACTGGCCATTGGCCTTCGACGCGGAAAAGTTTTTGAACGAGCGCATCGCCGAATTTTTGGAGTTGAACAGCTTCGCCCGGCAGCTTGCCCAGCGCATGCGCGATGAAACCGGGACCGATTTCTTCGAGTGGGTCGATCATCTCGTTCTCTCGCCTGATGATGAACCTGCCTTGCGCGACACCGGCTTCGTGCCCGACCTTGTAGCGGAAGCGGCCAATGACGACATCGTGATGCACCATCCCCGCGCGACGCTGCCGCGGGTCATTTTGCGCGCTGGCCAGCGGCAGAATCCTTCTGTCATCGCCTTGCGTCCGGAACGGGTGGCTGAGTTTGCCGCCCGCCACAATCTGGCGGATGAAATCGAAGGTGCGCCGCTGTCGCGCTATCGCCGTCTGCCCGTCCACGAGGAAAACGGCGCGCGCCTTGAAGCGGTGGAACGCAACGCCTATCTCGGCTTTGTCCCCGCGCCGCTCCGTCCCGGCCAGGCCGAGACCCTTTTGAAAGTGCAGGAAATGTGGCAGACGCGAAAGCGTTTTTTCGCGGATGACGCAGAAGGTTTCGACCTGGCCAACCGGCTGCTGAACCAGAGCATTCCGCTGGTTGGCCGCGACCGCACCTGCCAGATCTATTTTGAAGCGGAGCGGGCCTATTGGGAAAGCCGCAATCGCGCCGGGCGGGTGCAAAAATTCCGCCAGGACCGCCTCGGCCTCGGCTGGGGCAACCACGATCACCACACCTTTCGCTGCTCGCGCGAACATTTTGTGGATCTGAACGAGTTTTTGCTGAAGCTTGGTTTTGAAAAGCGCGAGCGTTACTACGCCGGCGCGGAGGCGGGCTGGGGAGCGCAGATCTCGGAACAGTCCTTCGCGGGCATCGTGGTTTTTGCGGATGTGGATTTGATGCCGGACGAAACGCAGATTGATTTTTCGGTCAGCCGTCTGCCGGCGGCGGCGAAGCTGGGCACGGTCGGGCTGTGGATTGGTTTGCATGGCGAGAGTTTTCTGGGCGCGGGCATGCATCATCTCGAGGCGCGGTTTGATTATCGATTGCTCCGCGAGCAATTGAAGGGCGAAGGCATCAACACGATGAATCCTTTTTCCGATTTTGAATTTCTGCGCCAGGCCTTCACCGAAGGGGAACGCTGGCCGGTGAGCCTGTATCGCGCGGAGCGTCTGCTGTCCGCGAAACTGATCACGCGAGAGCAATTCGACAAATTCATTCAGGAAGGCGCGATCGGCAGTCACTTGGAAAACCTGCAACGGCACGGCGGCTTCAAGGGTTTCAATCAAAAATCGGTGAGCGTGGTCATCGCCGCGACCGATCCGCGCAAGAGCCATTTCCAACCCGCTTCCGCCTGAGCGCCTTTCCGCAACCTTCGGTCGTTTGCGGCAGCAGTTCACCGTTGCCATGATTGCCGCCTTCCTGACGACGATCTTTTTTTCGATCTCCATCATTTGCGGCAGCCGTTCGGCCAGGCTGATTGGCGGTTCGGAGGCGAATTTTTGGCGGCTCACCTGCGCGACCATTTTTCTTTCGTTCTGGGCGTTGAGCTTCGGGCAGGGGTTGTCTGGGGAAACATTTCCCATCTTTCTTTTGAGCGGCGTGATCGGCATCGGCGTCGGGGATGTCGCGTTGTTCCAGACCCTGCCGCGGCTTGGCCCGCGCTTGACGCTGCTGCTGACGCAATGCCTGCCCGTGCCCTTCAGCGCGGCCATCGAATGGCTGTGGATGGACACGCGCCTCACCTCCGCTCAAATGATTTGCAGCGCGGTCGCGCTCGCCGGCATTTGCATTTCATTGTTTCCGGCGGAAAAATTGGATCTGGAGAAAAGGCTGATCTTGCCTGGCATTTTGTTTGGCATCGTGGCGGCGTTGGGCCAGGCTTGCGGCGCGGTGCTGAGCCGCAAGGCTTACGCGATGATGGCGGATCAACACACCGAACATATTGACGGGATGACCGCCGCGTATCAAAGGATTCTTGGCGGGCTGCTGGTTGGAGGCATCTCGCTGCTCGTCGTCAAATGGCGCTCCATCCGGGGACATTTTACATTTTCGGGAGAAAGTGCCACCCTGCCATCGAAGGAAAAATGGCGACGCGTCTGGCCTTGGATTCTGGCCAACAGCCTCGCGGGCCAGACTCTTGGAGTAAGCTGTTTCCAGTGGGCTTTCCAAACCACACCCGCCGGAGTGGTGCTGGCGATTGTCGCCATCACTCCGCTGGTGGCAATACCTATCACCATGGTGGTGGAAAAGGAGCGGCCCAGCGTGCATTCGATCGTTGGCGGAGCGATTGCCGTGGCGGGCGCGGTGGGATTGATATTGCCCAATTGGGTTGCCTCGATTCTGTCTTTACAAAAATCGCCTTAACGGCATTGATTGGGGAATTCGACCATGAACTTTTTGAACCGGCTATTTTCCAAACGGAAGGACGAAGTCCACGAGCCGCCGCCAGAATTCCTGCAATCGGAACCGCCCGATTGGCTGCTCGACTTGAAAGGCCAGGGTCTGTCGCAAGGCAATGCGTTTTCGATCAGGGTTCAATTATTCGAGGCCTCGCGGACCGGAAGCGTGGATGTGTTGGTTCTGCCGGGACAGGAAGGTGGGCAGCCACAAAGCGGCACGGCTGAATTGATAAGGACCGAGTTCGACCGGCTGATGGTCATTCTTGGTTTCTCGTTTCCCGATGACATCGAAGACGTGCCGCCCGGCATGAAAGACGGCCTGCCGGTAACGCTTTCGATCCACCGGCGTGAACCGCACGCTTTCAAGAGTGCCGGCTGCAATCTCGCCGGCTGGGATGAGACCAGGAAATCGCGCCCGCCATTGGTGGAGATCGGATCAATATTGCTCGAAATGCAGAAGCGCATTTTACCGGTTCCATAATTCACCGCGCCATCCGGCATGAAGGCAGCCTTATTCCTTGCTGTTCCAATTTTGTTCATTTCCCTAGGATGTGGTCTGGCCGCCACGGCCGATGAGCGTTTGAATATGATTGACGAATTGTTCCGCGAATACAGCCGGTCCGGTGCTCCGGGAGCCAGTGTGCTGGTCGTCAAGAATGGAAAAGTGCTGCTGGAGAAATCCTACGGCTTGGCCGATCTGGAAAAGAAAGTTCCAATCGCGCCGGACACGAGTTTTCGGCTGGCCTCCGTGACCAAGCAATTCACGGCTATGGCGATCATGCAGCTTGCGGATGCGGGGAAATTGTCGTTCGACGATCCGATTACAAAATTCTTTCCCGAGTTCCCGGATTACGGAAAACAAATTACCATCCGCCATCTGCTGAATCACACCTCGGGCCTGCTGGATTATGAGGACTTGATTCCGAAGGGAACGACCATTCCGGTACTCGACATCAACGCGCTGCGGCTGCTGCAAGAGCAGGACAAGACTTATTTTCCGCCCGGCAGCCAATTCCGCTACTGCAACACCGGCTATGCATTTCTGGCGTTGATCGTGGAACGCGTTTCGGGTGAGACGTTCGCGGCGTTTCTGCAAAAAAGCATTTTCCTGCCGCTGCGCATGGACCAGACCCTCGCCTACGAAGCGGGCATCTCCACCGTCGCCAACCGCGCATTTGGATACTCGCCGGCGGCGGATGGCTTTACGCGCACCGACCAAAGCCTGACCAGTTCGGTGCTGGGCGACGGAGGCGTTTATTCGTCCATCAACGATCTCCGCAAATGGGATGCGGCACTTTACACCACGAAACTGGTCTCCCGAAAAATGCTCAACACAGCTTTCGCGCCAGGCAAAGCCACGTTGCATGACAAGGAGGTGCAATACGGCTTCGGCTGGTTCATCAGCGAGTATCGCGGGTTGCGGAACATCTGGCATAGCGGGAATACGGTCGGCTTTTCCACCCGCATTGAGCGCTTCCCGGAAAAGAAATTCACCGTCATCATTTTGACAAACCGCAACGATGCGCCCTTGTCCGAGCTTCCACGGCGAATTGCGGACTTGTATCTTTTCGACACGAAACCGGTTCACAGGTAGGCTTCTACCATGGCAGATGAACTTAAATTGGCGATTACTTCTCTGGGATTGGAATCTTACCGGCGGCACATTTTTCTTTGCGCGGACCAGACGCAGGCCGTTTGCGCCCAGAAGGAGCAGGGATTGGAATCGTGGGAATTTTTGAAGCAACGGCTCAAGGAGCTCAAGCTGACCGGGCCGGAGCCGCTGGTTTATCGGACGAAAGCCAACTGCCTGCGCGTCTGCACCCAGGGTCCCATTGCCGTGGTCTATCCCGAAGGCGTCTGGTACCACTCCTGCACCCCGGAAGTTTTGGAACGCATCATCCAAGAACACTTGATCAATGGCCGCGTGGTTGAAGAGTATGCGTTTGCGAAGAACCCGCTCGGAATTGAACCGGGGCGATGACGCCCCTTACTTCAGTTTGTCCACCTTGGCGGCGAATACGAAATCGCTCTCGGTTAACCCGTCAATCTTGTGCGTCCACAGGGTGAGCTTAACCTGACCCCAAGCTAGGTAAATGTCGGGGTGATGCTGAATTTTTTCGGCCAGCTTGCCAACCTTGTTGGTGAAAGCCAGGGCTTCGCGAAAATCCTTGAATTGATACTCCCGTTCCAAATGGTGTTTTTTCACGACCTGCCAGTCGCTGTCCAATTGTTCGGCCAGCTTGCTCAACTCCGCTCCTTTAAGCGCCGGAGTTCCGCCTTTGCAAGGCACGCATTCTTTTTCAGCCAGTACGCTCATAATATTTTTTTCTGCTTCTAGAGTATCGTCTGCCGGTTGAAAACCGTCAAATTTATTGAAGCACAACAAACGATTGACCATGGGCGACGATTCCTAAATCGTATGACACAAATCGTAAATACCATTTAACGCACCAATGAACGCAAGAATTGTCCTCGCAGTCGTGCTTTTGGTTTCGATGACCGGTTTCGCCGAGGAGCCGCCGGTCATTCCCGTGGGCCTGGATGCTTACCGCATGTGGGACCATTGGGCGGATCAACGCATCGGCGCGCGCGCTTACATGCGCAGCACTTATGACCGTCGCGGCGGAAACGAGGGCGCGGACGCGAGCCATTTTCTGTATCAACTCGCCGATGATTATAACGTGTCGCTGGATGTCGCCGGGCCGGGCGTGCTTTATTTCGCGCGCTACAATCATTGGCACGGGAGTCCCTGGCATTACAATGTGGATGGAGTTGACAACATCGTCCAGGAAACCAGCACGGCGAATCCTTTGAAGCCGGCGGAAAATTCAATTTTTTTGCCGGAAGCGGCGTTTCCAAATCCTTTGACATGGACGTGGTCCTTGACGAAAGGGGCTGACCTGATGTGGGTGCCGATCCCTTTTGAGAAATCGTTCCAGATGGCGTATTCGCGGACGCATTACGGCACTGGCTATTATATATATGATCAATACGTCCGGGGCATCAAGCTCTCGCGCCCGATTCGATCATGGAACGAAAATCAAACGCCGGAGCGGGACGTGCTTGAACTCATCGGCAAGGCGGGAACTGACTTAGTGCCGCAGCCAGAGACAGCCGAAGGTCGAAGGATGGGAATCGTGAGCGACGAAGGGAGTTGGAGCGTGTCGGGTGCGGGCGAATCAAGGGTCGGAGTGGAACGAAGGACGGACAAGCCGCTGATGCTGCGCGCGCTGGACTTGTCGGTGCCCAAGGACAAAGCCATCGAATTTGGACGCTGCAAAATTAGGATCACCTGGGACGATCTCCCCTACCCTTCCGTTGAGGCGCCGGTGGCGCTTTTCTTTGGCACGGGCACGCTTTATAATCGCGACAACCGGGATTTTTTGGTGAAATCGTTTCCCATGGTCGTGCGCTTCGACGACGAGCGGGTGCATCTGGCGTGCTATTTTCCGATGCCGTTTTTCAAGGCGGCGCATATTGAGATTTTGGGCAATGGACAGACCGTTGGTGATATTCGCTGGCGGGTCCGCTATCAGCGTTATAAGGGGCCGTTGAACCATGTCGGGTATTTTCATGCAACATTTCGGGACCATCCACGGCCGGAACAAGGGCAAGATTTGGTTTTGCTCGACACGCGCGAGGCGGAAGGCGGCGGAGATTGGTCGGGAAGTTTGGTCGGGACTTCGTTTATTTTCACGCACAGCAACAACCTGACGACACTGGAAGGCGATCCACGATTCTTCTTTGACGACAGCCTG
>JAQGPB010000625.1 GCA_028293265.1 Pedosphaera sp.
AGCCGCCAAAATCCAATCGAAATCCCGCGCGAATATCATCGAGAATAAAAATAATCCCGTGCTTGCGGCAAATTTCCTGCACTCCCTGGAAAAACCCCGGTGCCGGCAGTTCGGAATCCATAAACGGCGGATGCAAAAATGGCGTCGTGATCAAACACGCCACCTGGTCCCGATGCTGCTTTACCAGATCTTGCACGCTGCCGAGATCGTTCCAGATGAACTCATGCACGTGCGCGCGGTCCTCGTCAATCAACCCGCCATGGCCGGGTGTACACCAGGGATGCGAACCGTGGTAGCTCTGTTTTGCGCGCAGGATTTTTTTGCGCCCGGTGAATTCCCGCGCGACCTGCACCGCCCACGTGGTCATGTCCGAGCCGTTTTTTCCGAGCACGGCCCAATCGGCAAAATCCACAAGTCCAACCAGACGCTCGGCCAGTTCCACCATCATCGGCGTGGGATGGTTGAAACAATCGCCCAGCCGCCGCTGCCGTTCCGCCGCTGCCTCCACCTCCGGATGATGATGTCCCAAAACCATCGGTCCGTAGCCGCAAAGAAAATCGAGATACTCATGCCCGTCCACGTCCCAATACCGGCAACCCTCCGCCCGCGCCGCGTAATAGGGGAATTCGAGCGGCACCATTGCCGCTGGCGCGGCATGGCCGTAAATCCCGCACGGGATGACCCGGCTCGCGCGTTCAAACCACTCCATTGATTTGGGGAAAAGAGGTTGTGTCATTTCGCTTCTTCCTTAATCATGGCCTTGGCCGCTGCTTCGGGATCAATTGACTGAAGGGCCTTGGCCGTTTCAGTCCTAATGGAGCCATCAGGATCATTCAATAATGGCATGAGGATTGGAACCGCGGCTTTGGCATCGCCTCCCAGACCGCTCAGAAAAGCCAGAATATCCAAGGCATTGCTCTTGGAATCACTCGGAGATTGTATTAGCGTGGGCACCATGATGCGCGAACATTCTGGTCGCCAGCAGCGTGCTTTATTGTCAAAGCAAATTGCCGAAAGCGCAGCGATGGTTGAATCGCGTGAAGCTCCGCGACGAACACTAAAGTTATGGATTAACACTGGTACGGCGTTTGTTGCCGCCGGGCCGATAAATGACAACGCATATGTGACGCTATCCGGGCTGAGCACGTCTTCCCCGGTGCTCAATAAACGAATCAAGTCTGGCACCGCAGGCGCTCCTGACGTTCCCAGAATCTCGAATCCCGAAAGTCCCTTCTTGGTAATATCCGCGCGGTCTCTTTCTTGCACCCAACGGATGTAACTCGCGCGCATCCAGGGAATATGGTACGGCCAGGAGCTTCGCAGCAATCTTTCTTGCACCCGGGAGATCCGAGCGCCGACTAATTTCAGATAATAGGGAGTGGCATTGGTGCCGATCTGAACCAGAGCGGTTCGAGCCTCGTTGCGTAAAGCTATACGATTGGTTGGCGTTAGGTATTGGATATCCTTGTTTCGATAATACTGTTCCAACCAAAAACTCAACGTTTTCCCCTGATAAATCGGTTCTTTCGGATGTAATATCAACCAAACAAACCCGCTAAGAACAGCAAATAACAGCGCGATCGTCAAAATACGACGCCTCTTTTCCATCAGTGTGTCCGTTTTCGCCATCCTTTATTCTCGATTCTCCACCCGCACATCCTCCGGCGTGCGGCGTTCCAAGTAAGCATCCGCCCGCGCCATGACGACGCCGAGTATTTCGGCCAGTGGGGTCAGGCCGCGCACGGTCAATGCGCCCGCACCGATTGCCGCCCATTCGTCGAGTTCGCCGCGCAAGGCCGCCAAGGCGGTCGCTTCATCGCGAAATGAAATCACCACATCAGCCGCGCGCGGAGCATGTCCCCTGCCCCAGCGGAATTTGTTTTCGCGCCATTCGACCCAGCCGAAGAGCTTGCTTGACGGGATGCAAAACTCAGCCAGTCCCGCCGGGCAATCGCGCATTAATTCCCGTGCCTTTTCATCATGTTCAATGAGTGGTTGCAAGGAGGCCAGCGCCACGCCGAGCAGCAGCCGCGGATGCTGTTCCAATTCCTCCTGTAAAATATTTGCGAGCCGGTTGAACCGGAGCAGGCTAGCCACACGAAAAATTCCCCGTCGCGGCAAGGGCAGACTGAAGCCTTTGCCTTCAAACTGTTTCACCAATTGCGCCGCGGACAGAAAGAAAAGCGAGATCGCCGCGTCCATGCAACGACCGGGCAGCACCGAGACGTCCCCGTCTTTGAACAAAACCGCCGCGCCACCCTGCCCGCGCACCGCAAATTCCACTCCACAATTCCAATTCGCGATCAACGCTTGCGCGCGCGGCGAGACGCGGGCCAGTTCTTCAAAGGCGGGCAGCACGGCGCGCAAATACAAAGCCGCCGCGATCTCGTCATGCGATTGCTGTTCGCTCATCCTTGCCAGCCTACGCGACCCCGGCCACGCCGCGCAAGATGTCCCGTGGATGCCCCGCCGGGCAGACGCCACGCATCTGCCGCCGAATATTTTCCAGAACAGAGGGTTCCTTTGACCATTCCGTCACCACGCGCGCCAGATCATCGGGCCGGCGGATCGTTTCGGCGAGCTGATGCTGGCGGCAGAATTTTACCGTGATCCATTCCTGCGGCATTGTTCCTCCAAGACAATTCAACAGCAGCGGGCATTCGCTGAGAATCGCCTCGCTCGTCGCGCCCGTGCCGGGCCGCGCCACCACGGCGGAAACGCTGCGCAACAACCGGGCAACATTCGTATTGTGCGGCAGCATCCGAACGCGCGCCCGGGGATTTTCCTTTAACCATCGCGCAACCTGCGCTTCAGTTTGGGCGGATTTTCCGCATAATACCACGGTTTGCAGGTTCAGTTGACGCAGCACCTTCAAAAAAGCGAGGTGATTATTCGCGCCACGGCTGGAAGCGCTCAGGAGCAGGATGAATTCGTCCGGGTTGAAACCAAGTTCGTTGCGGATGCATTCACGCCGCGCGGCCACGCCGGGCGGCGGTTCGTAAAATTGCGGTCGCAACAAAAATCCGCCCACGCGCGTCCGGCTGGCCGGCATCCCGAGCCGAGCCGCCGCATCGCAAGTTTCCGGCACGGCGCCGATGAACAAGTCGGCATTCGCGTTCACCCAATGGCGGCTGAAACCATACCCGCCAAACAGTTCGCCGCAATAAGTGACGCAGCGGACCCGGTCCTTCCCCAAAAAATTCCGCGCGCATTCAAAATACCCGTGATTCAGCGAGCCATGAACACTCAACAACACGTCCGGCCGCATCGTGTCCAGCGTTTCGCGAAATTTCTTTGCACCGAGCAAACCACGTTCGGTTCGACACATCCCCGCGATTTCCAAAAA
>JAQGPB010000231.1 GCA_028293265.1 Pedosphaera sp.
GGCCATGGCCGCTCCAGCCAGCCTTGGAACGGCAACGACATGGACACCTACGCCGATGACCTCGCGGAGCTGGTCGAAATGCTCGACTTGAAAAACGCGATCCACGTCGGCCACTCCACCGGCGGCGGCGAAGTCGCCCGCTACATCGGCCGGCACGGCACGGAGCGTGTGGCCAAGGCGGTGTTGATTGATGCGATACCGCCGTTGATGTTGAAGACGCCGGCCAATCCGGGCGGCTTGCCGAAGGAAGTGTTTGATAAACTTCGTTCTGGCGTGATCGAGGATCGTTCGCAATTCTGGAAGGACCTCAGCCTGCCTTTTTACAACTACAACCGGCCCGGCGCAAAAGTTTCCGAAGGCGTGCGCAATTCATTCTGGCTCCAGGGCATGATGGCCGGCTTTCCCGCCTCCTATTTTTGCATCAAGGTCTTTTCCGAAACCGACCTGACCGAGGATTGCAAGAAATTCGACGTGGCCACCCTGATCATTCATGGCGATGACGACCAGATCGTGCCGTTCGCCGACTCGGCGCCGCTCGCGGCCAAGTTGATCAAGAACTCGACGCTCAAGGTTTACAAGGGTGCGCCGCACGGTCTCTGCACCACGCACAAGCACCAGGTCAACGAGGATCTGCTGGCATTCATCAAGGCCCAACCTGCGAAGCCGTCTGCCGGTGACAAGTCGCGCGACGTTCCAAGGTCCGAGCGCCTCCAACCGGCACAACGCTGACCGGGCTTTGGAAAAATTCGAAACGCCAGCCTTGATCATTCAGGGCAAGGGCGACGGCGCACTCCCATTGAGTGAAGGCCAGCCCAAATATTCCAGCCCCAATAAAGAAATAAAAAAAGGGGGCGGCGTAGGTAAGAATGCCGCCCCACACACGAACCTCCACTTAGAATTAAGAAGTTGATTCAACCTACCGTCCATCCGCGGCAGCGCAAGGCCATCTAATGAAAAAAGAAAAATATTTTTTATTATAACATTTATTGATGATGAGCTGTCTAACCCGGCCCCGATAAACGTCAATAGACCCCTGTTTGCCGAGGGAACCCGCCAAAAAATTTAGCGAAACATTAACGACTGACAACGGCTGCGCAAATCGTATATCGTAAAACGCAAATCGCTTGTTGAGCCTTGATGCAACCGCAAATTTCAATCATCGTCCCGTTGTTCAACGAAGAGGACAACGTGGCCCCGCTCGCGCGGCAAGTTCTTGCCGCGTTTCAAAACGAGCCGCGCCCGCTGGAACTCGTCCTGGTGGATGACGCGAGCACCGATGGCACGTGGAAACAAATCATCGCCGCCCACCAGGCCGACCCGCGCGTGCGCGGACTGCGCCACGCGCGCAACAGCGGCCAGAGCGCCGCGCTCTGGACCGGCTTTCGCGGCTCATGCGCGCCCATCATCATGACACTGGACGGCGATCTGCAAAACGACCCCGCCGACCTGCCGCGCCTGCTGGCCGGGCTGGAAAAATATGATGTCGTTTGCGGCATGCGCACGGCGCGGCAGGATAATTTTCTGCGCCGCACCTCCTCCAAAATTGCGAGGGCTGCGCGCAAGGCAATTCTGGGCGTGGATTTTCGCGACACCGGCTGCGCGTTGCGCGTTTTCAAACGGACGGCGCTCGACCGTTTGTTCGCGTTCAACGGATTTCACCGGTTCATGCCGGTGCTGGCGCATTCGACCGGCTCACGCGTGTGCGAAATTCCGGTGAACCACCGCCCACGCGTTGCTGGTGTCTCCAAATATGGAATTTGGAATCGCCTGGGCCGCGGCATCGTGGACCTGTTCGCGATTGCGTGGTATCAGAAGCGGCAGATTCCCGCGATCAAGGTCACGGCGTTTCCAGAAGAAGCGGGGACAAAAATACCCAAATACCCAAATACCCAAATACCCAAGGAATGACCAAATCCCAAGCATCGGCCCGACAACTCAGGGTTGGTGTTTGGGCATTTGATCAATTGGCAGTTGGATTTTTGGGCGACTGGGTATTTTTCATAAGCTTCCTCGCATTCCCAACCACGTAATCCCAATCAAACGCCGGGCCCGGGTCCACCTTGTCAGTTTGAATATGATAATGTCCCAGCAAGCCCTGGTATTTTGCCAGGTCATCATCCGATAATTTGCGGGGAATGAGTTTTCCTTCGGCATCAGTTGGATATTTGCACTGAATCTTTGGCAGCACCGTGCAGAGCGTCGCCGTCAATTTCACCAGCGCGTCGTATTGTTGCGGTGTAAAATCGTATTGCGCCAGATCGCGTCCCTGAATGTTGCCCTTGATGAGGTCAGGCCGTTTGGGATGGCCGACAAATCCTTTCGTGCGCACGCCGCCATCGCCCAAATTTTCGGGAATGGTAATCGTGGTCAGCCCGTTCGAATCGTGCTTATACCATTCGCCGAGCGGACTTTTCTCCGTATTGCCGTAGGAACCCATGTTGGCAATCTCGATGCCGACGGAGCGGCGGTTGGCAATCGTCGCATGCCAGGCGCGCTCCTTCAAATCAAGCGTCTGATAAATCGTGCCGTCAATATCCAGCATGAAATGCACGCTCAAATCCCGCTTGTCCTGCAAAGTCTTGAAACACTCGCGGCTGACCCCGGCCACGTCGA
Organism: Pedosphaera sp.; assembly: GCA_028293265.1. The sequence continues at coordinate 2,614 of JAQGPB010000231.1, forward strand.
AATGAATCACGAACTGGTCCACCACCTTTTGCAAAAGCGGCAAATCCCAGCCGCCGCCGCGCACGCGTTCCACTTCCGCATCCGTCAGGCCGCGCGTCCGCATGTCGTAGCGATTGGGCGAGCGCAGTTCCCTCACTTCGGCTTGGGAGCTTTCCCAATCCGATTTGTCGAACGGACCGAACCGCCGCTCCACGCGATACGCATCGTAACCGCCGGGGTCCGTCCACAACACCACCCGCGTGCCCGTATGCACATATTGTCCCGCCACCATGATTTCGTCCCCCTTGCGCGACGCAAATGTCCCCGGTCGCGAAGACATCATATGACAACCGCTGCCCGCGATCGTCGCGCCAAGCAATGTCACGAGCGATACCAGGCGAAATTGGAACGGGCCAGTGAAGTAATTCAGACGAAGAAACGGCAACATCATCCGGCGAGTTTTCCCGCCCCGACCAATCCGGTCAAGACTTTCAACCCATCGCCCATTGCCCATTTTGCTATTGGCTATTGCCCAAACACACCCAGCGCGTAAACCCTCAGCCCATCCGTGTGGTTCGCCACGTACGCATAATTGCCCGACACCGCCACACCTTGGGCCGTCAGGTTGCTGCGGTCGTAAGCGCCGTTCGAGGCAGTCGCGGCGTAAGTCAATTTCGTGGGATCGGAAATATCATACAGCCGCAGGCCGTTGACGTAATCGCACACAAGCGCGTAAGGGCCGGAGAGCAGCATGAACATGGAGGCTGTATCGAAGTTCACCGGGTTTTGTCCAATATTCACCGGGTTCGCCGGATTGGAGATATCATAACTGCGGATGCCATCGTTGCAGTTCGCCATGAAAACATAATTGCTCCGCGCCGCCACGCCCTCGGCGTAACCGATATTGTTGGAATTGCCCGCCAAACCCACGCTCACGGGATGCCCGGGATCCGCCACATCAAAAATGCGCAGACCTTCCCGTCCGTTCGCCACGCACGCGTAATGACCCGTCACTGTCACGCCATACGCATAGGCCTCCGTTGAAAGATTCGTGTTCCCCGCGTAACCCACATTCACCGGGTTCGCCGGATTGGTCACATCGTAAATCCGCAGCCCATCGGTGTCGTTCGCCAGATATGCATAATGGCCGGCCACCGCGACACAAACCGCCAGCCCGCCGTTGTTCGTCACGCCGACGCTCACCGGGTTGGTCGGATTGGAAACATCATAAATCCGCAAGCCGTCATCGAGATTCGCCAAGTAAGCGTAGCCATTCGTCACCGCCACAGAATAAGCGCTTCCGCCGCTGAAAACCTGGCCCGCGCTGACGGGATTCGTCGGGTTGGCAATGTCATAGATTCGCAGGCCATCGGACCCGTTTGCCAGGTACAGGTAGTGGCCTGAGATCGCCACGCCATGCGCCTGCCCGCCCGTCGCGGCATTGCCAACATGCGCGACATTCGTCAAAACCGTTTGTGCAGCGAGCCGCGGAGAAAAACCGAACAACAGTGCCACCGCACTCGTCAGCGTCAGAAAAAACCATCGCATTCGTTTCGTCGTATCAGCAAAACAGAGCCGGCCGTCAGAGGCAAGGCGTAACTCTGAAGCTCAAACGGGACGCACTCACTTTCTTGCGGCACCGGGCGGGATTTGTGGAACAAAGCCCTCCGTTCATGCCGCTCCTACGGAGCTGGGGAATCTTTGTCCGGCTCCTTGCTATAAACATGGCGCTCCGCCGGAGCTTGGGGACTGCGGCCCTTCCGTCAAAAGCTCCATAGGAGCGCCATGTTTATAGTAACGGCCCCGAAGGGCCGCCGAGCTCCAGAGGAGCGGCATGAACGCCTTGCTTTGGCCCGTTCAAACGCATGGCCAGACTTTGAACTTTTAAGTTGGAGCGCATCCTTGTATCTTAACAGAAAGAGAAAATCATGAGCACGCTGACCATCCAGTTGCCGGAGTCGCTGAAAAAAAGCATCGAGGCCATCGCTGCCAAGGAAGGCTACTCCGTCAGTCAATTCCTTGCCAGTGCCGCTGGCGAAAAATTGGCCGTGGTCATGACGATGGACTATTTGCGCCGCGAGGCGGATGCAGGGCGCCGCGAGGATTTCGAGAAATATCTGGCAGCCGTGCCGGATGTCCCGCCATTGGACAGCGACCGCCTTGGTTAAGCCGATGCGCTCATTTTCTGCGCCACACGCGGTGCGCACTTTCCTCTTTTCGGGGCAGCTCTCCAGTGAATGGGCGCAACCGCGCACTGCCCCCGAACTTGCGGCCAGCGGGCCCCCGCTCCTCCATGCAATGGAGGAGAGGGCTGGGGGAGAGGAGGCGCTTCTTACCCGTGCCAACGTCGGTTTTTGCAAACAAGATTTCCCCCCGGCCCTCCACTCCCATTTAGTTAAGGCCGGCCCAAATATTCCAGCGCGGGTGGGGCGAGCGTCCCCGCGA
>JAQGPB010000235.1 GCA_028293265.1 Pedosphaera sp.
CACATTGTCGAGACCGCGCTGGCGCAGGGCATGAGAGACCATTCGCCGGTGAGCATATCCGGCATCGTGATGCGTCCGCGCACCGGCGAAATCCTGGCCATGGCCACACTGCCCAGCTTCGATCCCAACAATCCGGGCGCGCCTGGCGAAGCTCCCGGCGCGCGCACCGACCGCCTCATTTCGCAGATCGAAGAACCGGGTTCGACCTTCAAAATCGTCGTCGTTTCCGGCGCGCTCAATGACGGCACCGTGAAACTGACGGATGAATTCAACTGCGAGATGGGCAATTGGTGGTTCGCCGGCACTCGGTTGCAGGATCACAAATCTTACGGCGTGCTCAACGTGAAGGAGATCATCACCAAGTCCTCGAACATCGGCGCGGCGAAAATCGGCGTCAAAATGGGCGACCTTCGCCTGCTGGAATACATCCGCGGCTTTGGCTTCGGGCGGCCCACGGGCATTCCGCTGCCCAGCGAATCCTGGGGAATTGTGCATGACACCACCAACTGGTCAAAAATTTCCATCAGCCATATTCCGATGGGCCACGAGGTCGGTGTGACTTCGCTGCAAATGGCGATGGCCATGAGCGCCGTGGCCAACAAGGGCGTCTTGATGCAGCCGCTCCTCGTGGACCGGCTGGTGCAGCCGGATGGCACGACCGCCATCAAATATTCTCCGCAACCGGTGCGCCGCGTCATCAGTGAAGAAGCGGACCGCGACATGGTCGAAGCCTTGAAATCGGTCGTGACGGATGACGGCACCGCGAAGGCGGCGATGCTGGAGCATTACACCGTGGCGGGAAAAACCGGCACCGCGCAAAAGCCCGAAAACGGTCATTACAGCCGTGACAAATTCTTTTCGTCGTTCATCGGTTTTTTCCCGGCGGACAATCCCGAGATTTTGATCTACGTGGCGTTGGACACGCCCAGGGGCGGGCATTATGGCGGCGAAACGGCCGCCCCAGTTTTCAAAGAGATCGCCGAGAAGGCGGCCAACTATTTGAACATCAAACCGGACAAGGGCGATCCCTCGGCCATGCCGGGAGAGAAATTAGTCGCGCCGGAATCGCCCGTCAAAACCGCCGCCTTGCGCTCGCCATGAAATTAAGAATTGAAAATTGCGGATGGGGAAAAATTGGCGCACTCCAAGACCTCGCGAAGAATTGGCACAAGCGCCGGTCGTCGCGAAGCGTCTTGGAGTGCGGCAGTCCTCTGCCGCATTCGAATTGGCCGTTGCAAACCTGCGCACAGATTAACAGGTGATGGACTTTCGTTCTTTGAAATATGTTGTTGAAGCTTGCGGCGGCGAACTTTTAAACGGTTCGACCGAAACGCTCGTAAACCGCGTTTGCACCGATTCGCGCCAGGCTCAGCCCGGCGATCTGTTCATCGCCCTGTCCGGCGAGCGCTTCGACGCCCACGATTTCCTCGGCGAAGTCGCCCAAAAAAGCGTCGCCGCCATGGTCATTGAGAAGTCAAAAACGGACCGCCTTGCTGCCAATGCTCCCCGTCAATCCGCAATCCGCAATCCGCAATCCGCAATGCCCTGCGCTGTCATCACCGTGGACAACACACGCCAAGCTTTGGGCAGATTGGCGGCGCGCTACCGGGCTGATTTCACCTTGCCGGTGGTGGCCGTGGGCGGCTCGAACGGCAAGACGACGACGAAAGAATTGCTGGCGTCCGTGTTGCAGCAGAAATTCAACACCCTCTGGAGCGAGGCGAGTTTCAACAATGATATCGGCGTGCCGGTGACCTTGTTGAAGCTGGAAAAGACCCACCAGGCCGCAGTGTTGGAAGTCGGGACAAATCATCCCGGCGAACTCGCGCCGCTGGTGCGGATGATCCAGCCCGGTTTGGGTGTGATTACCAGCATTGGCCGGGAGCATTTGGAATTTTTTGGCGACCTGGCCGGGGTGGCGGCGGAAGAAGGCTGGCTGGCCGAACTGCTGCCAATGGATGGAACGCTCTTTTTAAATGGCGACAGCGAATGGGCCGGACCCATCGCAAAACGCACCCGGGCGCAAGTGGTCCGGGTGGGGCTGAACAGCGGCAACGGCTGGCGCGCCAGCGACTTGCAACTCGACGAACAGGGGATGCGGTTTCGGGTGGACGGCCCAAAAGCGGGTCTGAGCGGTGAATATCGAATCAACCTGCTGGGCCAGCATCAGGTCGTGAACGCGGTCTTTGCGGTCGCGGTCGGGGCGGAACTTGGCATGTCGCAGGATGAGATTCAGCAGGGGCTGGCAATTTGCAAACCTGCGAAAATGCGCTTGGAACGCTGGAATTGGAACGGAGTATGCGTGCTTGATGATGCCTATAATGCGAATACGGATTCGATGAAAGCGGCGTTGCAGACGTTGCGGCAAATGCCTTGTACGGGGCGGCGGGTGGCGGTATTGGGGGAAATGGGGGAACAAGGGGGACAAAGTCAGGCGGCGCATGAGGAAGTTGGGCGGGTGGCGGCGGAAGTGAGTGTGGCGCAACTGTTTGCGATTGGCAAGATGGCAGGTGTGATGGCAGGTGCGGCGCGGGCGGCGGGGTTGCGGGACGTGAGTGAGTTTGCGGACCCGTTGGCGGCGGTGGCAGCGGTGAAACAATTTTTAAAACCGGGCGACGTGATGCTCTTGAAAGCGTCCCGCGCCACACGGTTGGAGCGGCTGGCGGAAGCGCTCAAGTCGCAGGATGCGACTCGGAAAGTCTGAATGTTTTATTATTTGAGCCAATATCTGGTGGATCAATCGGCGGGCACAGCCTGGGAAGGCGAAGTGTCAGGGTTGCGATTGTTTCGGTACATCACGTTTCGCAGCGCGGGCGCGGCGGTGACGGCCCTGCTCCTGAGCCTGTGGTTCGGGCCGAAGGTGATCGCCTGGCTGAAAGAACTGAGTTTCGGGCAGAATTACCGCGACCGCGCCGAGGTAGCGGGAAACCTGACCTCGCGCGAGCCGGGCAAAAAGTTCGGCACGCCGACGATGGGCGGGCTGCTGATCGTGCTGACGCTGAATTTGACGACGCTGCTCTGGGCGCAGTGGAACACGCTGGTGCAATTGACGGTAGTGGCGGTGGTGGTGCTCGCGGCGCTCGGATTTTACGATGATTACACGAAGATCACGAAGGCGAGCAGCGGCGGGGCGAAGTCGCATGTGAAACTTTGGGTGCAAATCGCATTGGCGCTGTTTGTCGGCATTTATCTCTGGTACTCGCCGGCAACTGAAAAATTGATCACCGACATCATGGTTCCGTTTTACCAATATCCGGTCGCGAGCGGGGCGGGCGCCGCCGGGCTGGTGCTGACGGCGCTGACGATTGTGGGCAGTTCGAACGCGGT
>JAQGPB010000257.1 GCA_028293265.1 Pedosphaera sp.
TGGGTATTGCCGGGTGGCTTTACAAATTGGATGATTCACAGACCGGGCCGGCGCAATACAACATCCAAAAAGGCCAGATCTGGCCCGCGTTGAAAGACCCGCGGCTTTATCTCTGCCCGCTTGACAACACCAACAGCTCGCTTTTCCACGAGCGCGAACAGCAGTTGTCCAGCTATGTCGAAAACGGCGCGGTCATCGGATTTTTTCGGACGAATTTTCCGCCGGTGAACATGGCCGACATGAGGCCGGATGACGTGATTTATTGGGAGGCCGATGAACAGGACGTGAGCCAGTTCAATGACGGGGGCAATATTCCGTCCGAAAGCATCAGCGGCCGCCATCGCAACGGAGCCATCAATGGAACGGTGGGCGGTTCGGTGAGCTACATGAAGCTGGACAAGTGGGAGGAACTCGCCGGGGACAGCGCCAGGAACAGCCTTTGGTGCTATCCTGAAGCGCCGGATGGGAGATGAAGGTTGGTTGAGGACTGGGCAATCCGAAAACTCCGGAAAATTTCGGCATGCCTATTTTTTATCCGCCAGGGATTGCAACAGCTTTTCCAGTTCACTGACGCGTTTTTCGAGCGCATTGACCTGGTCGGTTTTTTCCTTGAGCTTCTGATTTAATTTCTACAATCGCCGCCAATTTTTCGCGTGTAGGACAGGTTCGGACAGTAAATTCAGGTTTCCTGGAAATTGAAAGGGAGGCGAACAATAATAAAGTAATAAGCATGTCACGCGACAACAAGCATTCACCTGTCCTGGCTCTCCTCCGGAGAGTGTTTTCCAGCCGCAGTTCATTTTCTTCATGGTTCTTTATTTCATTGCTGATCTGTCTCCCGGCGTTGCCTTTGTGCGCGGCCAATTTGGCCACTGTGGCGCTGACCTCCCATTCGAGCCAGGAAGAGATTCAACGGGCGCTGGATGGCATGCGAGAAGGCGGAGAGGTTGTGCTTGGGCCGGGAACTTATGAAGTGCACCAGCCAATTGTTCTGAAATATGACCATCAAACTTTGCGCGGCAGCGGTTTGACAACGGTATTGCACCTCGCGAACAATGCCAACTGCCCGGTCATCATCCTTGGCTCACCCATGACCCTGCCTCAGGGGACGACCGCGCACCTTCGGCTGGCGGATCTGGTCATTGACGGCAACCGGCTCAATCAACAGGCGGAACTCTGGCGCACTGCCACCGATGGATCGTTGCTCAACAATAACGGCATCGACGTTTGGGACGTGAATGATTCCACGGTGGAAAGTGTTGTTTGCCGCAGTTGCCGGTCCGGGGGATTGGTGACGGCGACGACGCGGCGCCTGAATGTGCGGAATTTTACGGCGTATGACAACCAGTTTGACGGCCTGGCTTGTTACCTGACCGAGGATTGCCATTTTAGCGGGCTGCGTTTGCATGACAATCTCGGCGCGGGCATCTCGCTTGACCTGGCGTTCAACCACAATGTCATTGATGACGCTGTGTTGACCGGAAATGACCAGGGAGTTTTCATGCGTTATTCCCGGGGCAATTCGTTTAAAAGGCTGACGATTTCCAAGAGCCATAACAACGGGATATTCATGGCGCAAACTGCCGCACCGACGCTGAATGGTTGGACGCTCCGCCCGGGAACCGAATGCACAGGCAATAACTTTGAAGGATTGAAGATCACGAATTGTGCCGGCGACGCATTTTTGGTCAACGACAGCTCCTGCAAGGACAATATGATCGGGGACGCCCGCTTCCAGGACAACCGCAACAGCGATCTCACGCTGGCGGGTGACAAACTGGTCAGCGTAGGAGCATTTTCCCGGCATTGATTTATTTGAACGGAATTCACCGGGCCGCGAGGCGGATAGTTGAAAAGCAACGCCGCTGCAACCCGGGATCAATTAAAGCGCGGATGACGGGGTTTGAAGGAGGCGACAAGGCTCGAGATTTAAGACATTGCAAAGGTTTGGGAGCGCGTCGTTCGCCCTGCGTTCAGCCCGCCGAGGTGCGGGTGGGGACGGCACAGCACGCAATCCTTTCGTTGTAACCTTGCAACGATTTAATGTTGTAACCCGCCTTACCTTACGCGGCTTCGGCGACTTCGAGGAAGCCTTTCAGGTGGCGGACGCGGGTGGGGTGGCGCAGTTTGCGCAACGCCTTGGCTTCGATCTGGCGGATGCGTTCGCGGGTGACTTTGTATTGCTTGCCGACTTCTTCGAGGGTGCGCGCGTAGCCGTCCACGAGGCCGAAACGGAGCTCGACGATGCGGCGCTCGCGTTCGGTGAGGGTGCCGAGGACGTCGCTGAGCTTGTCTTTCAACAGGCTGTAGCTGGTCATGTCGGAGGGATTCTCGGCGGACTTGTCTTCGATGAAATCGCCGAAGCAGGCGTCGTCGCTATCGCCGACGGTGGCCTGCATGGAGATGGGCTGCTGGGCCATCTTGAGGATGGCCTTGACGCGCTCGACGGAGAGCTGCATTTCATCGGCGATTTCCTCTGGCGTGGCTTCGCGGCCGAACTCCTGGAGGAGCTGCTTCTGCGCGCGCATGAGCTTGCCGATGATTTCGATCATGTGGACCGGAATACGAATCGTGCGGGCCTGGTCGGCGATGGCGCGGGTGATGGCCTGGCGAATCCACCAGGTGGCGTAGGTGGAAAATTTGTAGCCGCGGCGATACTCGAATTTTTCGACGCCTTTCATGAGGCCCATGTTGCCTTCCTGGATGATGTCGAGGAAAGCGAGGCCGCGGTTGGTGTATTTCTTGCCGATGGAAATGACGAGGCGCAGGTTGGCCTCGGCCATTTCGGTCTTGGCCTGGTGGGCCTTGGCGGCGTAGAGGTTCAATTGCTCGTAGGCCTTGAGATAATCGGCGTACGGCATGCGGGCGAACTCTTCGAGCGCCCTGATCTTCTGCTTTTCAGATTTGATGATGGACTGCTGCTGGTCGGATTTGCGGGCGCGTTCCATGTCGGCGATGGTGCGCAGGCTGTTCTGGATTTTGTCGTGGATGTTCTGGGTGACGAGGATCATTTCCTCGATGACCTTTTGCTTGTAGAAAAACTTGGGGAAGCTGTCCTGAAGCTTCTTGTCGAGCTTCTTGAATTCCGCGTGCAGCTTGTCCTTGGCGGCAGGCTTGCCGGGTTCCTGCCATTCGGCATATTTTTCGTCCACCTTCTGGTCGTTGTCGCGGACTTTTTTGACGAGCTGACGCAAGGCCTTCAAATGGCGGTCGCGGCTTTCGACTTTCTTGTCCACGATGACGCGGT
>JAQGPB010000258.1 GCA_028293265.1 Pedosphaera sp.
GGTCGTGCCCTGATTGAGCGCGATCCCAATTCTGCGCCCGGCCATTATTATCTCTCCTTGAACCTCGGCCAACTCGCCCAAACCCGGAAACTCGGCGCCCTTAAAATCGTCGGCCAGATGGAAGCCGAGTTCAAGATTGCCCTCGGCCTCGACCCCAAACTGGATTATGCCGGCTCTGACCGTGGTCTGGGCCTGCTTTATCTTGAAACTCCCGGCTGGCCAATCAGCATCGGCAGCAAATCCAAAGCCCGCCTGCACCTTCAAAAAGCCGCCAAACTTTTCCCCAACTACCCCGAAAACCTCCTCAACCTCATCGAGGCGCACCTCAAATGGGGCGACAAAAATGCCGCACTGCGCGAACTCAAATCGCTTGATGACCTGTGGCCCGCCGCGCAAAAGGAATTCACCGGCGAAGCCTGGGAGGCCACTTGGGCCGACTGGGAAACCCGCCGCGAGACCTTCCGCAAAAAGGCCGCCCAAGCCCCAAAATCCATTGAGCCGCCGCGGAAGTTTTCGGACTGAACTGGTTGAGCGCCAAGCGTCATGGAGTGCGCCGGCAAGGCGCAGCGGCGACGGCGCTTTTTCCACGACGCGCCATTGCTTCCGTGACGTTCCATATCCCCCAAGGGCGGTGTCGCGCTGCGCTTGCCACCGCACTCCAAAATCTGGCGGAGTTGCGGGTGGTTCAGGGGTTCAAGGCGCGAAAATTCCTTTGGGGGAATTCTCTCCCAGCCCGTTTATCGCTTCTCGCCGGTGTAACGCACGCGCCAGATGCTTTGTGAGCCGTCATCCACCACGATCAATGAGCCTTGGCTGTCCACGGTCACGCCCACGGGCCGGCCCCAGACTTCGCCGGAGCCGGTCACAAAGCCGGTTAGAAAATCATCATACTCGCCCACCGCCTTCCCTTTTTTAAGCGGCACCCAGATGACCTTGTAGCCCGTCCGATGCAAGCGGTTCCAGGAGCCGTGTTCCGCCGCGAAAATATTTCCGCGATACTGCTCGGGAAATTGCGTCGCTTCATAAAATGTCAGGCAGAGCGAGGCGGAATGCGATTGCAACAGCACATCCGGCACGATGACTTTGCCGGCCAGTTCCGGATGCTTGCCGGCTTGACGCGGGTCCTGATGGTTGCCGATATAATACCAAGGCCAGCCGTAAAAGCCTTTTTCGCGGACGTGCGTAATGTAATCCGGCACCAAATTGTCGCCCAGTTCATCGCGCTCGTTGACGGAGGTCCATAGTTTGCCGGTGCGGGGATCAATGGCGATGCCGACCGGATTGCGGATGCCCGACGCATAGATGCGAAAGCCGGTACCGTCCGGTTTATATTCCAGGATGTCCGCGCGATTTTTTTCCATTTCGTCGTCGTTGACATTGGAATGCGAGCCGACCGAGACAAACATTCTCTTGCCGCTGCGATTGAAAATAATGTCGCGCGTCCAATGCCCGCCGCCGCGCAAACGGCCTCCGCCCGGAATGTCCGGCACAATCATTTCCTCCGGTCCCGCCGCGGTGAGGTCGCCGTTCGTATAAGGAAAACGAACCACTGAATCCGTGTTCGCCACATAGACGTACTTGGGATGGTTGCCCGGCGGATAAAAAGCGATGCCAAACGGCTGGCGCAGATGCTCGGCGAAAACATTGGTGCTGTTCACCCGGCCATCCGTCCCCTGGCGCAGAATTTTCACCCGGCCCGGCCCGCTTTCGGCGACGAACAAATCCCCATTGGGCGCCGTGATGATTTTGCGCGGATTGTCCAGGCCGGTCGCGAGCAAATCCACCGTAAATCCGGGCGGGGCTTTCGGCATGACGTCCGGCGGTCGCGGGACCATGTGCGGCCCATTGTCCGTTGATTTGGTGGCGTAAGGTTCGGGCAAATCCGCCACCGTGAGCATGCGCCTGACGCCGGGCGCGTCGGTGCTCCAATCGCCAAGCGCGGCCTGGCCCTTGAGCAATTCGTTGGTCGTGGCCGGAGAGGCAGCCAGCGCCGCCACCGCACCACAAATGAACATTGCGCCGCAAATGGAAAATATTTTCAACCGGCGCGCGATAAAATTTCGGGAAGCTGTTCGTGATTGAAGCATAGTCCGCAGAAGTTGAACCCGCAGGTGTTGAACGTCAAGTCGGGTTTCCTGCTGGCAGTGTCCCAATTTGGGTGGCACGGGCAACCTGCCCGTGCCGCCGGGCTACCAGCCCGGCGGAATGGGAGGGAGCGTCGGTTTGCCAGCCAGTGTCTGTTAGCCCAAGTTGCGCCCCACTCGTTCCGGTCGGCTGGTAGCCGACCGGCACAGGCAGGTTGCCTGTGCCACCCGTTCAAATCAGGACGCTGCTTTCCGGCTTACATCCACGCTCGCGCGTATTGCACGGGAGGTTGTATCGCAGTCGGCTGGCCCAAGGCTCGCGCGGCGCGCAGCGGCCAGTTCGGATCACGCAGGAACTCGCGTGCCAGCAGCACCAAATCCGCCGAACCGTTGCGCACAATCTGGTCCGCCTGCGCCGGCGCGGTGATGCTTCCAACGGCCGCCGTCATCACTCCGGCTTCCCGACGGATGCGTTCGGCAAACGGCACTTGATAGCCGGGTCCCGCCGGTATTTTTGCGTCCGGCACGTTTCCGCCCGAACTGCAATCCATCAAATCCACTCCCTCCGCTTTCAGCCGGCGCGACAATTCCACGCTTTGTTCCAGGTCCCAACCTCCCGGCACCCAATCCGTGCAGGACAACCGCAC
>JAQGPB010000288.1 GCA_028293265.1 Pedosphaera sp.
AAATGCAACCGTTGGCCAGCACCGGCGCAGTCCAGCACTTGCCGCCGAGGACCTGGACCCGCGCGAGGATTTTGGGCTCGGCCGGAGTTGCCTTGAAAAGCATCAATTCGCCCTTTGAACCTGTGACGATCAACTTGCCGTCTGAGGCAATGACGCCACCGGTTCCGATTCGCGGATACGTCCATTTTTCAATTCCGGTCGCATATTCGACGCACTTGAGCGGAGCGGTGTCACCGGCGTCACCATCCAAGCCATATAAGTAACCGTCCAGCAGCACGGCGCCGTTTAACTGGGTTCCCAAGACTTTGCTTTTCCACAGCACTTCAGGCTCGGCCTGTTCCTTGGGTTTGATCAGGATGGCGCCCTTGCCGTAACCGGTGGAAATAAAAACGCGATCCGCATTTGGAATCGGGTCCGGCGCGTTGACGCCGTACTGGGTCAACCATTTCATACGCCATTGTTCCTTGCCGGTCAGCAAGTCCACCGCCAGGTAGGATTTTTCCGAGCCAAGCAGCACCACCCATTTGCCCTGTTCCTGACAATGCAACGGCGTGGAATAGCCTGCGTCTTTGTCGGCGGATTGCCAGAGCGTCTTGCCGGTGGTTTTGTCGAGGGCCATCCCGGCTTCGCCCACATTCAAAAGCAGGATATTTTCGTGAACTGTGGGAGAACCGCCATATCCCCAACCGGGCACCCGAACGCCGGTTTCCTTCGGCAGGTTTCGATTCCAGATTATTTTGCCGCCGGCGGCCTGAAAGCAGAAAACATCTCCCCAGCGGCTGAGGGTAAACACACGATCTCCATCCACCGTCGGAGTGCCGGTGGTCCCGCCTTCGAAATATTTGTCACCGAGTTCAGCCGGGTAACTATGTTTCCAAAACTCTTTTCCGGACTTCGCATCCAGGCAAAAAACGGTGTCCTGCTCGTTCGCGTGGCCCACGGTAAAAGCCCGGCCATTGGCGATGGAGATTGAGGAAAACCCGAGTCCCACGGACGCCTTCCAGACAATCGGCGGACCATCGGGCGGCCAGTCTGAGCGCCAGCCTTTCTCGGAGGAAATTCCGTTTCGTTCCGGACCACGCCAACAGGGCCAGTCGTTTGCCGTCACCGCCGGCGGGACGAGCATTAAAAATGAAAGCAGCATCGCCGCCGGGTTGCAAAAGGGCGCGGTTTTCAGTGCCCGTCTGAATCTGTTCTTATTATGCATGGCGTCCGCGTTCGTCTCGCTCTGGTTCCGAGTCTCTTGTTTTTTGCCCTTGAGAGATAGGGGCATGTTACTTTTTGAAAGCACATTGGCAAGCGGATTGCAAAAACCCATCGTCAGCATATTGGCGAAAGAGGTTGATGAACCAAGTCCTGCATCTGCGCGCGGACAATTCCTTTGGTCACTGCTATTTGAGCAACGAGGCGTGGAGCTTTAACCATTTTTCAGCAGTTTCATATTCGGGACAAACACGTTCCACTTCGCGCCAGAAACGCGCTGAATGATTCATCTGACGCAGGTGCATCAATTCGTGAAGAATGATGTAGTCACGCACAAACGACCGCGTCTGAATCAGCCGCCAGTTCAATGAAATTGTGGCCCGCCGGGAACAGGAGCCCCAGCGGGAGCGTTGATTGCGGACGGTGACCCGCTGCACGGTCAATTGATGCGCAGCCGCAAGTTCAAATACGCGGCACGGAAGTTCGCCAGACGCGAGCTTCCACAAATGTTTCGCGATCCATGGACGCAAATCACCGTTAATATCGGGAACCGTAATCCTCTGGTCGCCAAATCGAACTGTGCTGGACTTGCCGTTCATTTCCGGTTCCAGCTTCACCAGCTCGCCGCGAAAATAAAGCTCGGTGCCAATGAGCCATTGTGGTGGTTTGATCGGATGTGCTGGAAGTCCCGCCAGTTGCCGGGCGAGCCATTCGGTATTGCTTTCCGCAAATCGCCGCCCTTCGCTGACAGAGCCGCGCCGGGGAATGGTCAACCGCGCCGAACCATCGGGACAGAGCCTGAGCAGATAACGACGCGCCCGGGCATTACGAAATATCGCCAGCGGAACCCGGCGTTCATGCACCACGAGAAAGTCTTCTTGCGGTCTTGGTTCGGCTTGCTTTGGGTTGAAATCGAACTGCACACGGCAAGTAAAGGAACTGTGCAGCATTTTGCAACCAATTCTTCCAACAAGTTTTCCAGGCGTTTGTGCGGGAATTTAAAAACCTGCCCTGCCGGTCGAAACTTGCTCATGGGTTGGGGACTTATCATTTCTATAGCAGTTCGACTCCAAAGAATGACGTTCGGCAATGAAAAAGGCCTCGTCAGCGGTTTCATATCACAGCCTTGCCCGACGCTGAACACATCTGTCTTGCAATATTTCGCGGCGAACAATATTAAACACTGCATGACCACCAAGCCGATTTACCGGAGTCGCAACGCCCGCTATGAAATTGACCGCTGTGAGCCGCAGAACGACGCCATTCGCAGGGGCAAAATCAACTTTCACGCTCTTACCAAGGGGCATTATCCGGGCACGCCGGTGCCCGCCAATATTTTGCCGGGATTGAACAGCATTGGCTTTTGGAGCGCCGGTGGCACGCAAGACTGGGGTTTGAACGCGCATCGGAACGAGGGGATTGAAATCAGCTTTCTGGAGACCGGCACCATGGTATTCGCGGTGGATGAAAGAGAGCATCCGTTGCGCGCGGGCCACTTCACCATCACCCGGCCCTGGCAGCTTCACAAGTTAGGAGCGCCCAACATTGGCCCCGGACGCATGCATTGGCTTATCCTTGATGTCGGAGTGCGGCGCCCGCACCAGGAATGGTGCTGGCCAAAATGGGTTGTGTTGAGCAAGGAAGATTTGGCCAAACTCACGCGCAAGCTGCGTCATAACGAAAATCCGGTCTGGAACTCGACCCCGGCAATTGCGCGGACTTTTCGTGAAATTGCCCGCTATGTCGCCGGCTGGCATTTGCCGCACGCGGTTTCCCATCTGGCTGTGCATTTAAACCAGTTGCTCATCGGCATACTGGATGCGCTCACGGAACAGCAAACCCATGAAAGCGAGCAACTGACCTCGCGCCGGCGCGCGGTGGAAATTTTTCTGCAGGAACTTGAGAACGACCCGGCCAATGCCGGCCAGCCATGGACGCTGGACCGCATGACCGGGCATTGTGGCATGGGCATAACGGCTTTTTCGAAATATTGCCGGGAATTGGTAAATGCCGGCCCGGTGGAATTTTTGAACCGTTGCCGCCTCGACCACGCCGCGCGCCAGTTGCGGGCCGGAAATGAACTTTCCGTCACGGAAATCGCCCTGGCCAACGGGTTCAACTCCAGCCAGTACTTTGCCACGGTCTTTGGCCAGCACTTTCACATGAGTCCAAAATCTTACCGGGAAAAGGCGTAAGCTTTGATTTACACAGGAGTCCCTGCAAATCGGCGATCATCCAGGCCCTTGTTGCCGCAGCCTTCAAGGAGCAAAGCATCGGGCTTTTGCGCCGTTAGAAAATGCGTCTCCCGCCCGATGTTCAATATTCTTCGCCGAAGATAATTGCAAGACGACCAGGAAGCAAATCGCTAGATTAATCCATATCACCAAAGAACTGATGCGATGAAAGCCCCAAAAGGCGATAAATGTCCCCCTGATGGCGCCGGCATGGCGGGAAAGCCGCAGGCAATTGGGGACCGGATATTCATCTGGTCCGGCCCAATTGTTGAAAAATTTTCTCGCCGCATCGTGATACCACGAGGACGCGGGGTGGAAGGCGGAGCGCGATAAATCAGGCTGCTAATGGAAATATTTACTTCCGATCCACTCTTTTGGCGATTTCGGATTCGCTCTCTGGGACTCAAGCCGCGGGCGTTCACCCTGATTGAATTGTTGGTTGTTATTGCGATCATCGCCATTTTGGCGGCGCTATTGCTGCCCGCTCTGGCCAGTGCCAAAAAGAGGGGGCAGGCGGCCAGGTGCGTAAGCAACCAGAAACAGATCACGCTGGCGTGGGTCATGTATGCCGACGATAATCAAGACTTAATAATTAATACGGGCGACACCATACAATACGGATGTGTGCCCTGGCATTATGCAAATCCGTTTCCGCCTCCAAGCATAGCCGGTTTATCGGCAATAGACGCGGATCTTGCAAAATTGGAAGCCGGTTATAAGCTAGGCGGCCTTTTTCAATATGCGCCCAACGTGAACATTTTGCATTGTCCTGCTGATGCCCGGGGCAATAATAAGACGATGGGTTCCAGTTCTCCCCCCGGCAATTTTGCCTGGGGGAGTTATGCTGGCGCGGGCGGGCTTAACGGACTTGCTCCTGATTTTGGATCAGCCAGCAGAATAACCAGGCTGTCAAGCATTCAGCATCCGTCCGAGAGGTATGTGTGGATCGAAGAAAACGATCCGCGTGGGGAAAATGAAAGTTGGTGGCAGCTTATTCCAGGAGGCACCCCGACGACGTTCACCGGCACCAAACTTACTGATTCACCGGCTTCCTGGCATGGCCATAACAGCACTTTCGGCTGGGTGGACGGGCACGTGGAAAATCATCATTGGCAGGATGCTCCCAACATAGCATACGCATTGGACATGGATCCCAATAAATATTACAAAGGCACCAGCCCCACCATTGGCCCGGGTCCATACTATGCTCCCCACGATGTTTATTTCCTGGCAAACGGCTATGCCACCCAACAAAACCCCTAAATTATTCCAATTCGAACTCTAACCAAACCGCCAAACGACCTGCTAAATATGAAAATATACAACTCAACCACCCTCTCCGTTTGCGGGAGGTTTCTCACTGCCATTGGCTTGCTGCTAACGACCATGGCTACTGTTCGTGCGGATTACCAGAGCATTGTGCTCGGTGACACCCCGCTCCTCTATTACGCGCTTGATCCAAGCGTGACCAACGGCACAGCCACCGACCTGAGCGGCAATGGCAACAATGGAAATGCCTTCAACCTCATTGCAGCTTCAGGACCGTCGCCTTACATCACCAACGCCGCGAGTTTTGATGGATTGGACGCATCCATTGACGTGAGCGGCAGCCCCTCCCTGCTGAACTTCAGCGGCCCCATCACTTTGGAAGTCTGGGTGCAGCCTACCAATATCATCAACACGTCTGGGAATGAGTTAGGCAACATCATCGCCAAGGGATATAACGGATCTTATGAAATTGTCTTGCGGGACAACGACTTTAACTACTTTGGCAATTCGGGCAATGCCGGCGTTGGTGGCGGCATCCAAACCACAGACTGGACGTATCTGGTTTTGTCCAGTGACGGAACCAATTGCAGTCTTTATGTGAACGGAGTAATGGTTAATCACACTGCGGACACGAGCGGATCAGCCGCATTTGCAAGTGACTGGGCAATTGGCACCGGATCCCCTGATGGCCAATATAACACCAACATCCGATATTACCATGGCAACATGAGCCAGGTGGCCATTTATAACCATGGCCTAACGGCAGACCAAGTGCTGGCGCATTATTATGTCGGCGAGATAAATGCCTATCCCAGCAACTCTGCGCCCATCATCATCACCCAGCCCAAACCACAGGCAACTTATATTGGCGGCTCAGCGACATTCAGCGTGACTGCCGTTAGCGCCTTCGCAACGACCAACCAATGGCTGAAAAGCGGCATTCCCATCAGTGGCAAGACCAACACGACGCTGACTTTGAATAACGTGCAGCTCGGTGATGCGACCAATTATAGTGTAATTGTCGGCAACATTAAAGGAACTACGGCCAGTTCAGTGGTTGCTCTTTCACTATTCACGCCGAATAATCTGAAGTGGAGCGGTGCGAACAGCGCAATTTGGGATATCAGCAGTTCAACGAACTGGATCAACCAGAGCAACAGCTCGCAGACGGTCTTTAGCCTGGGCGACTTTGTATTGTTTGATGACACCGTTGGCGTGCCGACCTCCGTGACGGTCAGCGGCACGGTGATTTCCGGCCTGATTACCGTCAATTCCAGCACCAATAATTTCACCATCGGCTCCGGCACTGTCACTGGATCGGGTGGTTTGGTCAAGAAAGGTTCCAGCACGTTGACTATCTTCGACTCGGGCGCCATGACCGGGCCGGTGACGATCAGCGGTGGCTCGATTATTGCCGGGAATAATACTTTTAGCTCGGTCTCTTCCATCACCATCACCAATAATGCCACGCTGGACCTTTCCGGCGGCACTTTGAACGGCAACAAGCCCAT
>JAQGPB010000298.1 GCA_028293265.1 Pedosphaera sp.
GGGATGTTTTTGCTGCCGAGAAAATAATCGCGCGTGTTTTTCTGGTCCTTGCCGAACCACACGCCGAGCAGAATGATGCCGCCCAGGTAAAGAACAATGACCCACCAGTCCGCCGCATTGAAATAGCTGTTCATGAAATCAAGCGTCCAATTACTGAAGAAGACAATGGGCAATAGCCAGAAAAAACTTGGTAATCAGCCGTTCTCGAATTTACCCGGGAGGGATTGAGTTTCAATGGAATATTCGATCAAGCATGCGATTGATTTATCAAGGTTCAAATCTTAATTTGCATTTATGTTACCCTGTAATACACTCAGTTGGTGATCTTTATTGAGATGCCCTTGTTCACCCAGCAGATCGTTGATCTGGTGAGCGATGCGGATTATGCCGGGTTTCAAAAAGAGCTGTTGCGGAATCCGAAGAAGGGCGATGTCATCCCTCAATCGGGCGGGCTGCGCAAGGTTCGCATGCGCCTGCCGGGACGAGGCAAGAGCGGCGGAGCCCGCGTGATCTATCTGCATCTGGAAGAACGCGTCATCATCGTGTTCTTTTATGTTTATACGAAGGCGAAGAGCGAAAATTTATCGTCAGACCAATTGAAACGGCTCCGCGCTGCGGTGGCCATCATCAAACAGGAATTCAAGCCATGAAACGCAAAGAAATCGAATTCAACGCGGAAGATTTGGTGAGCAGTGTGGAAGCCTTGGCGCAGCACGCCGCTGGCAAGCAAAAACTCACCCTCCGCACCAAAGCCCTCACTCTGCCGCCAGCCATCAAGCCAATCAAGGCCCAGGAAATCGTGGCCATTCGGGAGCGTCTGGCCGTCAGCCAAGCGGTGTTTGCGCGGCTGCTGAACGTCCCCAAGGTGACCGAAATCAGTTGGGAGAAAGGGCGCAGAAAACCCACCGGTGCCGCACTGCGACTGCTGGATTTGGTGCGGAAGAAACCCAACATTCTGCAGGATGCCTGAAGCTTTATCTCGTATATGCTCATTCGCTTAATCCGCAAATTGCTCCAGTCGCCATGCCTTGCTTGTAATCCATCCCGTTCCCGTTTAAATGTATGCCATGGCTGACGCGAATGCTGCTTTGCTGCTCACCGGCGGACGGGTGATTGATCCGGCGTCCAATTTGGATGCCGTTGCTGATGTATTGATCGTGGCGGGGAAGATCGCCGCCGTCGGACGCGAGGCAGCGGCAAAAGCGCCGGCCAATGCGGAGCGTCTGGACGTGAAAGGATTGGTCGTTTGCCCCGGCTTGATTGATCTGCATGTGCATTTGCGCGAGCCGGGTCAATCGGCGAAGGAAACTATTGCGACGGGCACGGCGTCGGCGGCGCGGGGCGGTTTCACCTCAGTGGTCTGCATGCCGAACACCTCACCGGCGATTGACAACCCTGGCACCGTGGCGTTGATCCGTGAAAAAGCCGCGCGCGAAGGCGTGGTGAATGTGTTTGTGACCGGCGCGATCAGCAAGGGCATCGCGGGCGAAGAGCTTGCGCCAATCGGTTCCCTGAAGCAGGCGGGAGTGGTGGCCATCACGGACGACGGCCATTGCGTGCAGAACAACGACCTGATGCGGCGCGCGCTTGAATACGCGAAGATGTTTGATCTGCCGGTGATGGATCATTGCCAGGATTATTCGCTGGTGACGGACGGGGTGATGCACGAGGGCTATTGGAGCGCGGCGCTTGGTTTGCGCGGCTGGCCGGCGGCGGGCGAGGAGATGATTGTCGCGCGAAACATTTTGCTGGCGGAATTGACCGGGACGCGCGTGCATTGCCAGCACCTGAGCAGCGCGGGAAGCGTGGCCTTGCTGCGCGAGGCGAAGAAACGGGGCGTGCCGGTTTCGGGCGAGGCATGCCCGCATCATTTTGTGCTGACCGATGCGACCATCGCGGGCAGCGAAAAATTTTGGGCAGCGGATGGCAAGGCGTTGTTCGGCTATCGCGCTGATGAACGTCCGGCGTGGCCGAATTACCATACGAATTTCAAGATGAACCCGCCGCTGCGCTCGGCAAACGATCGCGAGGCGATCTTGGAGGGGCTCGCGGATGGAACCATCGAAATTCTATGCAGCGATCACGCGCCGCATTGCAATTACGAGAAGGAAGTTGAATTTGATTACGCGCCTTTTGGCATCACCGGTTTGGAGACTGAGTTGGCGCTGTCACTAATGCAGTTGTATCACACCAAGCGGCTGGGGCTGGCCGAATTGATCCGGAAATTCACCGTCGCACCCGCCGGTTTGCTGCGGCTGGAGAAAGGAACTTTGAAAGTCGGCGCGGATGCTGATGTGACTGTGCTAGACCCGGAGCGGCAATGGGTGTTTGAGCAGGCCGATACGGCGAGCAAATCAACCAACAACCCATTTTACGGCTGGCCTTTGAAGGGCAAGGCAGTGATGACAATTGTCGGAGGCAAGATTGTCTGGCGTGAACAGGAATTGTCGGTTATGCTCGGAGAAATAGCAGTAAACAACTAAAAAGGAGAAAATAGTGAAAAAATTGATTCCAATTATGGCACTCTGCTGGCTGGCGGCGCAAGTCAGTGCCGCCGAATGGCTGACGGATCTGCCCAAGGCGCTGGCGCAGGCCAAGGCGGAGCATAAGCAGGTGTTGATGGAATTTACCGGCTCGGATTGGTGCCCGCCTTGCAAGGCATTGCACAAAAACGTGATGACCTCGCCGGAATTCGAGGCTTATGCGCAGAAAAATCTCGTGCTGGTGGAGCTGGATTTCCCGCATGCCAAAAAACAGACGGAAGAACTGAAGACAGCCAACAAAGCACTGGCGGAAAAGTATAAAATTGAGGGTTTTCCCACAGTGATTGTGCTGGATGGCGATGGCAAAGAATTGAGCAAGGACGTCGGTTACAGCGGTGAGCAGCCGAAGGTAATCATCGAAAAACTTGAACAGTTGAAAAAGAAGGAATCGCCGTAAACTATCCCCGATGAACAAAACGACGATGAGATGGGTATTTTGCGGAGCGGCTTTGCTGGCGCTGCTGCTGCTCGGTCAACTGGTGCGGCCGACCATCGCGGCGGAAACCGGCGATTGGCTCACCGACCTGCCCAAGGCATTGGTGCAGGCCAAGTCGGATAAAAAAATGGTGTTCATGGATTTCACCGGATCGGACTGGTGCCCGGGTTGCATTGATTTGCACAACAAAGTCCTGACCAAGCCGGAATTCGCGGCCTACGCGAAAACGAACCTCGTATTGATGCTGGTGGATTTTCCGCAAAAAGGGCAGCAGACGGAGGAGTTGAAGCAGGAGAACAAGGCTCTGTCGGAGAAATACAAGGTCGAAGGTTTTCCCACCTTGGTGGTGCTGGGCGCGGACGGCGCGGTGCTGGGCAAGATTGAGGGCTACTCGGGCGAATCGCCGAAGGAGTTCATCGCGAAGATCGAGAAATTGAAAAAACTCTGAGCGCGACCGGTTAAATCCTTGACCGGGGTTGCCGCCGCTTTAGCATCGCGCGGCAGATATGAATTGATTGGTTTGGTTTGAGACGATGAAAGCAATATTGGCCCTGGAAGATGGCTCGGTGTTTCACGGAACCGGTTTTGGCGCGCGCGCCACGGCCTGCGGCGAGGTTTGTTTCAACACCTCCATGACCGGCTATCAGGAAATCCTCACCGACCCTTCCTACAAGGGCCAGATCGTGACGATGACCTATCCGCTGATCGGCAATTACGGCGTCAACACGCAGGACGTCGAATCGTGGCGGCCCCATGTGTCCGGCTTTGTCATACGCGAACTTTCGCCCATGGTGAGCAACTGGCGCGCGGACCATTCGCTGGCCGATTACCTGGCCCAAAATGGCATTCCCGGAATTCAAGGCATTGACACGCGCGCGCTGACCAAGAAGCTCCGCGTGCGCGGCGCGCTCAAAGGTTTCATTTCCACCGCCGATACGCCTGAAGACGAAGCCTTGGCGCGGGCCAAGGCGTGGGAAGGATTGGAAGGCGTGGATTACGTCAAGGAGGTCACGCACAAAACTTCATTCCGCTGGGATGAGAAAGACGAACAAAGCGCGAGTTTCAAATTGACGCAAGGTTCGGGGGCATCGCAAGCGCGGGAAGTGCGCGAGCCGTTGCCGCCGGCGGACATTCCGATTGTCGCCTTCGATTTAGGGATGAAATACAACATTCTCCGACGCTTGCGGCAGCATGGTTTCGCCGTCCAGGTGGTGCCGGCAACGGCTTCCGCGGCGGACGCGCTCGCGCATC
>JAQGPB010000300.1 GCA_028293265.1 Pedosphaera sp.
CATGCCACGATTGATTTCGTGTCCCGCTCGACGCCGTTGGCAGGCAATGGCATCGTCACCACCAATACCGATGCGCGCATTTTAAGCAACCCGAGCGACGGCACGTTCTCGGTGCCGCTGGCCGCCGGCAACTATCAGGTCACCATTTCAGCCGGCGGCCAGTCCAGCACCTTCAACATCGCGGTGCCGGCCGGCAATGGCGCGGTGGCGATTGACACCCTGATCGCGACACCGCTCACCTACCCATTCGTCGCGCCCAACATCGTCTGGAACGGCCAATGGGCGGGGAACATCACCTTTCTGCCCATTCCCGCGCCGCCCGCGCCGACGAGTTCGTTGATCAACTTTGCCGGCGGGAACGTGAATGCCGCGGGTGATGAACGTTACGCCTACTTCGTCAGCTACGTGACGGCCAACGGGGAAACGAACGCCAGTCCGGCATTACAGTTGCATGAAAGCACCTCGGGACACGCCAGCCAGGCCAACCGCATCCTCCTGCAGGCAAACCCCGCCGGCGTGACGGGCGTCAGGATCTGGCGCACGTATGCTGATAACGGCCACGTTTATGATCCCGCGGGCTTTCCGCGCAATGTCGGTCTCCTGGCCGTGGTCAGTCCCGCGACGGGATACTATGATGACTGGGAAAGCACCGCGCAATTCGCCGCGCGCGTGGACACCACGTTGATACCTCCGCTGTTCAACACCAGCGCGGGCCAGTTGCTTTCCAGCAACGGCACGGCGTGCGCGTTCATCACCGACCAGGGATTGTTTTTTCCGGGCGCCAATTGCCGCATCAAGCCCGGCCAGGGCCTGCAAATCTACAACTTCACCACCAAACTTTGGTACACGCTGCTGAATTCCGGCGCGCTCGGCGCGGAGCAGTGGTCCTTCGACTCCGGCAACCCCAACTAAGCAATTACAAATTCAAAATGAAAAATTCAAAATTGATGACTGCCAAACCCAAAATATCGGTCGCTATTGCACTCTTTCCTCTTTTTACCTTTTTAATTTTTAATTTTAAATTGGAAGCCCAGCTTCCAACCAACAACCTCGCGCCTTCGGTCTCGGCCGTGATGGCAAACACCAACGGCGTATTGACCGCACCGGCCAACTTTTTTGCGGCGAACTCCAATGCGCTGAATGCCGTGGTAGCGGGCGGCGGCGGCGTCTCTGCTTCCGCCTCGAACACCTGGACGGCAGCACAAGGATTGACGAACAAGAACAACACCATCAGTGGAAACGGCGGCGGATTGACAAATCTCAACCCGGCGAGCCTGACGGGCGTCATTTCCAAAACCAACGGCGGCATCGGATTCGCGATGACGAACTGGGTGCCGGCGGGCGCGAGTTACAATGACGGCACATTGGATGGCTTCCCGACCTATTACCTGCCGGTCATTTCCAACGGCCTGTACTTCGCCTACATCCCGGGAAACAGCTTGAGCAATGACCAGGGCTTGAATTATCTCGGCGACTTGAGCGCCTCCATCTTTCAGTCCGGCTATTTCATTCCGCTTACTAACCGCATCCAGATCGCGGCGAACAATCCGGGCACGCCAATTTTGACGAAAATTTATTTTATCGGCCACACGGACATCGCGACCAACGGGTTCGACACGAATGCGCTTTACGCTGATTTGCGCGGGCGTTTCACCGGGTTGGTGGATCCGACGTCCTCGGTGCCGGACTCGGCGTTGAGCGCCAACATCCAGCTTAAAAGCCAGCCGCTCAACGAAACGGCCAACAGCGGCAATGAACACAAGCTTTATTCCACCAACACCATCAACGGCAGCACGCTGTCGCTGATCCGCTATGGCACCAACGGTTATGCGGATGTCAATTTCTTCACCGCGCCAAACCTGTCGCAAGCCCAGGGCAATCCGACATTGTGGTTTGCCGTCGGAATGGGGGCATCCGGCGCGGCTTTTCCGTACAAGCAGCCCTATTTTGAAAGTTATCTCAACGTGAGCCCGATTTATTACGTGGGAGCCAACCAGATATTCGGCGGCTTTTTCAGCACGCCCACGGGGAACGAGGGGGATTTCATCTGGTTTCAAGATGGCACCACCAACACGCCGATGTTCCGCATCAGCCGTTCAAACAAGGTCATCAGCAATTATTTCAATGCCAGCTTTTCGAGCAACGTCGCGGCAGCATCATTCACCGGCAACGGCGCGGGCCTGACCAACCTCCAACTGCGCGCCTCGGCCCACGACCTGATGCGGACCTACCCGTTGCGAGTGCCGATAAACGGATGGTATCAGTCCGGCAATTCTGGCAATGCAATCTATTCCGCCTACGGTTCCGGGCAGCAAACTCCAATGATTTACACGGACGGTCTTTCCACATTCACCGAGGGGACGATCAAACTGGTCAGTGGAACTGCAACCACAGGTGACTTGATTTACGAAATTCCGAACGGGTTTGAACCGCCTCTGCCACAAAGAAGCGCGTCGGTTTTTTTCAATGGAACATCCGCCGTCGCATTTGCTCCGGTTTTTGACAGCGTGACTGACGCAACCCGGCCAAGTGTGGTGTTCTATTACGCCACTTCCACGCCCACGGTTTCCTTTTTTGAAAATCAGGGTCGAGCGAGTGCATCCGGTTATTTGGCTGGCGGTTTATACAATGCTTTCACCGTCCCCATTTCGGACCGGGTAACCGTCCTCTTTCCAAGCCCTTTGCCGGATTTCAATGCGGGCGCGAAGGTCTGCTTTTATTTCCATGGCACGGGAGATGATGCGTGGAGCCACATTTCAGATGCGGTTGACTCAACCGCCTTTCTATTCCATTCGTGCCTCAAGGCCATCTTGCAGGATGGTTGGACGGTGATTTCATCGGATGGAGGCACGGCACAGACCAACCACTGGGGCAATCCCAATTCCTATGTTGCGACCACCAACGCGCTCGCCTGGGTCAAATCCATCATCCCCGTTTCCAAAATCGCAGTTGTGGGGCAGTCCATGGGTGGGCTGAGTTCGCTCCGTGCCCTCACTTCGATCCCCGGCATCAGCAACTGCTACGAAATTTATCCGGTTTGCAATTTGAATTACATGTTCACGAACAGCAGCTTCACTGCTTCGATCACGACAGCTTACACAAATTCCACAGGCTTCAGTAACTGTCTCGCAACGTGCGACCCCATGCAAATTACCCTGGCGAATTTCGCGGGGAAAAATGTCAAAATGACTTCCTCCTACGGTGACACGGTGGTTGATCGGACGAACAACGCCGACAAGCTGCTTGCCCGCCTCACGGGCACGGCTGCGTCGGTCAGCATTACAACAACCACGGGCAATCATGGGGACCCAGGCAACTTCTTGCCGTCAGCAATTGTGACTTGGCTTGACCAATGACCATCGTGCTCATTTAGAAGGACAATTAAAAAGATCATGAAACTCACCAACCAGCAGATTCTCACTTTGGCGGAAGCCATCACACACCTCGACGGCCAGCATCTCACGCAGATCGTCGAAGGCAAGGCCGTGGCCATCTTCAAAAGCTATCACCTGGCGCATGCCGCCCGTTGGCTGCTGGCCCGCGCACAGGGGCGATTGCAAACGGCGATTGCCGACTTCAACTGCGCCAAGGACGCCCTCATCAACCATCATTCCGGCGGCACGGGCGCGCTCGCTCCGAAGCACGCGAACTTCGCGCAGTTCGTCGCCGATTTTGAGAAGCTCAAGCAGGAAGCCGTCGAACTGCCCCTCGATCAGATCACGCTGGACCATTTGAAGCTGGAGGAAAACGAAAAGGCCGGCCACGAACTGCCCATTGCGGTGCTGAATGCGTTGTCTCCTCTAATCATGCAACCTGCCGTGGCATGAAGCTCCAAGCGTCCAACATCCAAGCTCCAATGAAGCACCAAGCTCACAAGCTCCAATTGGGTGTTGGTGTTTGGATGTTCTCTGGAGCTTGGATGTTGGACGCTTGGAGCTTTGTCCCAATCTCTTTTTAAAACCATGAACGACCCCAATCAAAACCAAGACCCGAATCTTCTTACGAATGCAGCCCCGGCCAGCGCCCCGCAAAATGAAACCCAATTGGACCAGGAAATCGCCCGGACCGACGCGTTGGGCGTTGCTGCCCGCAAGTATGAAGCCGTGCTAAAAAGCGTCCGGCCTGACCTTCCCGCTCCGCCCACCCATGCCGCGCCGGCGCCAGTCCCCGGGACCGCCGACATTTCCAACGCCGATCCCAAAACGAAGGCGGTGATTGAAATCTTGACCAGCCTCGCGACTGATCCGTTCGCCTTGATCAAGCGGGCGGTCGCCGATGCGCAGCGCGCCCCCGCCGAACCGAACGCACCAAGCGCCGCCGGCACTCCGGAAAATCCCGCCAATTCCGATCCGGTGATGGCGGCGGATTTGAATGGCACGGACAATTTGGCGCGGAGTTTCTCACCAAATCAGTCTAAAGCCACGGCTTTGGAATCACCAGCCCCGGCGCTGCCTCCCGGACAGCCGTTTTCCGACCCGGGCCCGCAGCCGCTTGACGGGGTGGGCAGGGAATTCACCGGTGCTGCCGGTCAGCAGGCGCAAGCCCTGCAAGCCGCCGGCGAACGCATGAGCGCCGCGCTGGAACAAAACACGCAGCTCACAGTCTCACTTTTCAATGAAATGCTCGCGCTGATGGATGACCAAAACCGCAAGCTCGGCGAGGTGAACCAAAAAATTTCCGAACTCGGCAGCCAGATCAAATCGCTCAAGAACCCGTGAAGCCGCACAACCCCAGCAGGAACGCGGACTTCAGTCCGCTTAAACATGCTACATCCCGACATCGTGTTAATTATCCATAAACCAAACCCGGCGTGCGTTTAAGCGGACTAAAGTCCGCGCTCCTGGCGGCTCACGCTCCGCACGAATCACCAAATTTTTAATTTTGCATTTTTAATTTTTAATTCCATGAATTCCATGAACTGGACCATTGCATGCAACGGCACGGAAAAACTTCTCGCTGATTGGGGGCTGGCCCAAGTGACCCGCCGGCTCGTCTCCCAGGGCCAGGACGAACTCACTTTCCGGGCCGGGGGAACGGCCGCCGACAGTCCGCCGCTCTTCGCCCACGGCGCGACGCTCACGCTCTGGCGCGACCGGCAGATTGACAGCGGCGGAAATTGCTCCGGCGGCACGGGCTGGTTTCAAGGCATCGTCACCCAGGTCCCGCGCACCGGCGCGCCAGATGCCGAAGACCTGGCTTACCGCGTCGCCGGTCCATGGTGGTACCTGGACAACTTGGTCTTTCAGCAGCCGTATCAGAATATTTTTCTC
>JAQGPB010000310.1 GCA_028293265.1 Pedosphaera sp.
GTTGATTGATTTTCAACCGTGGTTCAACAGTACCGCGTGAACCGCCTTCCGGCAAGGTGGTATGTGCGATGTAATCATTGGGTATTTGGGTGCTCCCCTGATGTATCACGGCTGCCGAATGTCACCATTGTCGTCTGTTTGAAAAGCCTGTAATATGATGCAAGCTATTAGGGATACTGCGATCCGATATGAGTCTGCCCAGCCCAACCGAAACTGAAAAGCACGCCGACGCGCCGTCCGCGAAGTGCCTGGCGCGTTCGGTGACGGAGGTGCTGTCGCAGGAACCGGCGTTGGAAGCGGTCACGTTCAACCGGCTGCGCAAGACCATTTCGGTGGCGACCTTGGGGCAGGTGGACGTTCCCAAGCTCACCGAACGGGTTGCTTCAACCATTCAAAATGCCCAGGCTGGCGACGCCATTAGTTGCGGGCTGCTCTCGGGCGAAGGCGACTGCCAGAGTTGCGCCCTGCCGTTGACTGAAAAAGAGCGCGGCGTCATCACGATCCGGAACGAAGGCAATGCTACGACCCTCGCACGTGTGACCTGTCCCACTGCACCGCATTTCTGGCGTTGGCGCGACATTCCCTGGCCGAAAGTGGTGCAGCGGGATGTCGAGTTCCTCGAACATGCGGACCATATTGATGAATGGAAGGGGCAGCTCGTCGCGGCGGTTTTGTG
Organism: Pedosphaera sp.; assembly: GCA_028293265.1. The sequence goes on from JAQGPB010000310.1 coordinate 677, forward strand.
CGGGGTGTTTGGACTGAGCGCCTTTATTCTCAAGGGCCATCCGGCGGCGCTTTATTGTTACCTGCTGGCTTATCTCGCCGGCGGCTGGTTCACCGTGCAGGAAGTTTGGGAACGGCTGCAACAGCGGGCGATTGACGTGCATTTTCTCATGCTGGCGGTCGCGGCGGGCAGCGCCAGCATCGGCGCGTGGGGCGAAGGTTCGACATTATTGTTTCTATTTTCGTTCTCGGGCGCGTTGGAACATTATGCGCTTGGGCGGACCCAACGCGAAATTCGTTCACTGTTCCGCGAAGCACCGAAAGTGGCGACGGTTTTGGACGCTGAAGGACACGAGAGCGAAGTGGCGGTCGAGCGTTTACGGCCCGGCATGCGTCTGCTCATCAAGCCTGGTGCGCAATTTCCCGTGGACGCTGAAGTCGCCAAAGGCCAGACCGCGAGCGATGAATCCAATCTTACCGGCGAAGCGACCCCGGTGGAAAAGGCAGTGGGCGATTCTGTTCTGGCCGGCACGCTCAATCTCTGGGGCGCGGTGGAAGTGATCGTGACCAAAGCAGCGACTGAGAGCGCGCTGCAAAAAATCATCCAACTCATCAAGGAGGCGCAGCAGCAGAAAGCCCCGGCGCAGCAATTCACGGACAAGTTCAGCACGTATTACACTTATATCATTTTGGGGCTGTCGCTGGTGATGTTTTTTGTCTGGTGGCTGGGACGGGGATTGTCGCCGTTTACGGCAGGCGCGACGGGACAGCAGAGCGCATTTTATCACACGATGACGCTGCTGGTGGTGGCTTCGCCATGCGCGCTGGTGCTTTCCATTCCCTCGGCGGTGCTGGCGGCGATTGCGTGGGGGGCACGGCACGGGATTCTTTTTCGCGGCGGTGCGGCGGTCGAGAAGCTCGCGGGCATCAACACCGTGGCGCTGGACAAGACCGGGACGCTTACGACCGGGGAATTGCGCGTTGAGCGGGTCGAGAGTTTTCCGGCCGGGCGCGAGGCGGAAGTGGCGCGGTTGGCGTTTTCACTGGAACGGCTTTCCACGCATCCCTTGGCGCGTGCCGTAACGCGTTACGGCAGGCAGCGCGGTCTGGATGCGATTGAGTTCGACCATTTCGAATCGGTCACCGGCCAGGGATTGCAAACGCGGCGCGGCGATAAAATTTGCCGCCTGGGCCGCCGCGAATGGCTCGCCCAAAACATGCCGCAACTACAACTGCCATGCACGTCCGCTCCGCCTTCTTCTTTCTCGCCCCCATTGGGGGAAACGGGTGGGGCGAGCGTCCCCGCGAGCCTTCCTTCAATGGGGGAGAGGGCCGGGGTGAAGGGACTGCCAAATTCGATGTTGGATGTTCGATGTTCATTGCCCGTGCGGAAGCACTTCGATGTTTCCCCTCCCTCTTCCCAATCCGCAATCCGCAATCCGCAATCCGCAATCGAAGAAGCTGGCCTCTGCGAAGTATGGCTCACGGAAGGCGACCTTCTCGGCCGCGTGGTATTGCGCGACGACATCCGGCCGCAGGCGCGATCGGTGGTGGAGGAACTGCGCCGCGCCGGTTTGCGCACGGTGGTATTGACGGGCGACCGCAAGGCGACGGCAGATTATTTGAAGGCCCAATTGGGTTTGGACGACGTGCGGGCGGAATTGAAGCCCGAACAAAAGGTGGCGGAGATCCGGGCGCTGGGCGCGGGCGGGCAGCGCGTGGCGATGGTCGGCGACGGCGTGAACGATGCGCCAAGTCTTGCAGCGGCGGATGTCGGCGTGGCCATGGGCGCGCGCGGTTCGGATGCTGCACTGGAGCAGGCAGAGGTGGTATTGATGCACGACCGGCTGGAGAATTTTCTGGCGGCTTTCCGGCTTAGCCAGCGCGCGCGCCGGGTCATCCGGCAAAATCTCGTCATTTCATTGGGCACGGTGGTGGTGCTGGTGTGCTTTGCGATGCTTGGAAGAATTCCGCTGACCATCGGCGTGGTGGGTCACGAAGGGAGCACGGTGATCGTGGTGATGAACAGTTTGCGATTGTTGATTGGGGCGGGAAGCAGAAAGTCATCTGTCGCTCAGTGAGATGATTCGTTTTTCCAATAGCGAGCGGTTTTGCAGTAGTTTTTCTTTCGCTTCGGATACTCGGTCCTGATTTGCTCCAGCGATGATGAAACAAGCATGGGATTCGTACGCAAAGGCCTCCACTTCATTTCTATGAAGAGATTTTACTTTGCGTTTCAATTGTTTCCTCCTGGCATCTCCGCGCGAAAAAGATTGGTCGAAAATAACTGTCAAAAAATCAGGACGTGCTTTCACCAACTTTATCAGATCATCTTCGTAAATATACTTACTCTGTCTCTTGCGTCTACTGCCTTCATCTTCCAGTAATCGCAAGCCCGTGTCGGGATCCAGCAACAGATTTCCATTACAAGGCACTTTAGAAAAATAATCTTCACGGTTGTCGCTCATCAACTTTGCCGAGGACACAAGTGGGGCTCCTGAAAATTCGGCGAATGCGCCTGCATCCTTCTCCGAAACATCCTCTGTAAACATTGGTAAGACTGACCATGGGCTGAAGCGCGGTTTAAGCCAGGTTATAATTGCGTGTTTTACAATGTCGTAAGAATCTCCAAAATATTGAGAATGCATGAGGAAGGAGATACTGATTCTGAGGAGCTTCACCGCCAAGCCAAATCGCTGATGTCCATGTGCCAGCCGTTGTCGTCGGTGACGCGCAAGGATTTTTTCTCCTGCTTATAAACAATTTTTTCCAAATCCACCGAAGGCGGTAGGATGTTCACGAGCGTATCGCCGGTTTGGAGCGCGATGATCCGCGTGCGCAGTTCCGGCCGGCGAAAGAACACCGCCTTGACTGCATCCACCGCGAAGACGTGCCCCGTGACGCGGGCGATGCCGTTTTCGTAGGCGTCCACAATGCCCACGAAATGCCGTTGCGGTTCTTTCTCCAAGTGCCGCCGATGGATGACATGGATCTTTTCACCTTTTTGTAAAATCATGCCGGAGTATGGCATCGGAGGTTGGAAAAAACCAGCTTTTGTTCCAGTCGCAACCGCGAGTTAGTGTGTCAGTGTTTTGCTTGCGGAGGTTTTCTTTCTTCTCGAACATGGGCGGGTATGCAAACTGATTTGTCCGATGGTTTCGTGATGATTCGACGCTATCGTCTGGATGATATTCCCTTGAACTTCGCGGCTGTGCGCGAGTCCATCAAGGAGCTTTCGCCCTGGATGCCTTGGTGCCATGAGAATTATTCCGTGGATGATGCGACGGATTTCATTTCGACGCGGGATGCGAAATGGGAGAACGGTGATGAGTATGAATTTGCGATTTTTCACGTCAAGGACGGTGTATTTCTCGGCGGCGTGGGATTGAATCACGTGGATCGAACTGATAAATGCGCCAACCTTGGTTATTGGGTCCGTTCGGGTTGGACGCGGCGGGGCGTTGCCTCGGCAGCGGTTCGCCTGATTGCCCGTTTTGGTTTGCAGGAACTGGGCTTCAACCGTTTGGAAATAATCGCCGCGGCCGGCAACCAAGCCAGTCAGCGTGTGGCGGAAAAAGCCGGCGCAAAACGGGAGGGGATTTTGCGGAAGCGGGTCTGGCTTCACGGCATGGCGCATGACGCGGTGATGAATTCATTGGTGGCAGAAGATTTCAGCCTTGTCCAAAAACCATTGGACAAATTTATTCCTTCATGAGAAAATCTGTGGCGTGTTGGAAAGGAGCACGACATAAGGGCGCCATCCGGTGTCCACGAAGCCCGGCCAATCGCCTGCCGGAAACCATCCCCGCTGCCCAAACCTATCCGAACAGCCCGAAGTTTCCCATCCCCATTGCTCCAATACTCCATTACTCCAATCCCCCACCTCACTCCCATGAAAAAACTCCGTTCCGACGCCCTCTGGCACAAACTCACCCCCGAACAGCAGGCCAAAATCCAGCACTGGTTCTTTGCAGAACGCCTTAGCTACAGTGCCGTTCACGCACGGATGCGCAATGAACTGGGCATCACCTGCGCTCGTTCCATCCTTGGTCCCATTTACCATTACTGCAATGACTTGCGCTCCAATGACAGCGAAGCCATCCGAGAAAAATTAACTGAGGCCATCACCGAGCCAGGCGCGGACCTGTCTCGCGTCCGCATTGATTCCCTGACCCTGATCACCGGGCAGTTGATCCAGAAAGCGCATCCCGGAGGGAATCCCCGGCATATTGCGGCGCTGGGACGGGTCCTGCTTCAGGCCCAATCGCGAGAGCTGGAGCGCGAACGGCTCGAGCTGATGCAGGAACGCATTTCCTTGCGGCGCACAATGACCGCTGGCTCCAAGGCTGCCGCGACCGGAAGCGACGGCTTGGTGAACAATCAGCCCTCGCAAGCGACGCGAAGCGGCACGCGTCCGGGATAATCCGGGATAATCCGGGATAAATTAAAATTCTTTTGTGTGAAGCCGACTACCCATCTAAGCTAGCTTGATTCGCGCGCGTTTCAATGTCGTCAAGTTTTCAACACTTGAACTTGGCCCGCATCTCATTTACAACGCCACTCACGAAATGAATAACAATCACGGCCTTAATTTGATCGCCCCGCGCATTACCCCGGTTCTCGACCCTGCCTTTCGCCCGGCGGCTTTGGCCAATCGCGCGTTCCACGAATTGGTACGTGCCAGCAAGGGCGCCGTGCCAACGGAACTCGCCTTGGAACAGGCGGATGGTTCGGTGTTTCGTTTCAAAACCGAACTGTTGCCGGAGGGGCATCCACAGGCGGCGGGGAATTTCATTCATGTTGAGCGGATGGTTAAATTTCTTTTGTGGTCGCGCGGCGGTTTTCGAATTTATTTCAACGGCCCCAAATCGGTTGGCAAGGCGTTGCAAAGGCATTATCGCGAAACGCCCACGGGGAAGTTTGATTCGGAGATCATCGGCAGCCGCATTTTCGACCGGCCCATCGAGGTGGTGATGACACAGGACATTCCGGCGGAACGCGCTAACACAACGCCGCTGGGCCGGCATCTGGATGGTTGTCGCATCGGTTTTGACCTGGGCGGGAGTGATCGGAAGGTGGCCGCCGTCATCGACGGCAAGGTGGTTTTCAGTGAGGAAACGGTTTGGGACCCGGTCAAGCAGACCGATCCGCAATATCATTACGACGGCATCATGCACTCGCTGAAACTGGCGGCGAAACATCTGCCGCGCGTGGACGCGATTGGCGGGAGTTCCGCCGGGGTTTATGTGAACAACCGCGTAAAGGTGGCTTCGCTGTTTCGCGGCATTGCTCCCGACGTTTTTGAGCGCAGCGTGAAAGACATGTTCCTGAACATCCGCAAGGAATGGGGAAATGTTCCGTTCGAAGTCGTCAACGATGGCGAGGTGACGGCATTGGCGGGCTCGATGTCGCTGGGGCAGAATGGCGTGCTGGGCATTGCGCTGGGCACCAGCACCGCGGGCGGATATGTGAACATGGAAGGCAACATCACTTCGTGGCTGAACGAACTGGCCTTCATGCCCATTGATTACAATCCCGCCGCGCCGGTGGATGAATGGTCGGGTGATTACGGTTGCGGTGTGCAATATTTTTCGCAACAAGGCGTGGGGCGGTTGCTGGCAGTCGCCGGGATTGAAACCGACGCCGCACTGGGATTGCCGGAAAAACTGAAGCAGGTGCAGATGCTGATGCAACACGGCGATTATCGCGCGCAAAAGATTTACCAAACTATCGGGACCTGCCTCGGTTATGGTCTCGCGCACTACGCGGATTTTTATGATTTCAAAAACGTGCTCATCCTGGGGCGCGTTACGTCCGGCGCGGGCGGCGACGTGATCATCGCGGGAGCGAAGGAAGTTTTGAAAATCGAATTTCCCGAACTGGCGGGCCGCATCGCCTTCCAGATTCCGGATGAGAAGGACAAACGTCATGGTCAGGCAATTGCGGCGGCGAGTTTGCCGAAGTTGAAGGCTTGATGTTCCGGCTGCCGTTGAAAACAAATCATGAACCCATATCACCATCTCGTTTCCGAATACGCGCGGTTTGCGAAGGAAGGAAAATCGTATCCATTGGGCAAATTCGCGCGGCTGCCACGGCCCGACTTGCTGGCCAATGCGCCCAAGGCGTTGATTTTTTCGCCGCACCCCGATGATGAAGTCATCATCGGCGGACTGGCGCTGCGGCTGATGCGTGAGTCTGGTTGGAATGTGATCAATGTGGCGGTGACGCAGGGCAGCAAGAAAGAGCGTCAGGCGGAGCGGTTGGCGGAGTTGAAGGCATGTTGCGACTGCATCGGTTTTGGCTTGGTGCAGACCGCGCCGAGCGGGTTGGAGAAGGTGAACGTCAAGACGCGCGAACAGGACCCGGCGTATTGGGCAAATTCGGTCAAAGTGATTGCGGACATTCTGGCAAAGCATCAGCCGCGGGCGATTCTGGTTCCGCACGAAGCTGATTCCAACAGTTCGCATATCGGGACGCATTTTTTGGTGATGGATGCGTTGAAGAGCCTGCCCGCGAATTTCACCTGCCACGTGGTGGAGACGGAATTTTGGGGCGCGATGACGACGCCGAATTTGATGGTCGAAATCAGCCCGCGCGATCTCGGCGATCTCCTTACTGCGCTGACTTTTCATGTCGGCGAGGTGCAGCGGAATCCGTATCATCTCTCGGTCCCGGCGTGGATGCAGGACAACGTGCGGCGTGGTGCGGAACTGGTGGGCGCGCAGGGCGGGGCGGCACCGGATTACGTTTTCGCGACGCTTTACCGGCTGCGCAAATGGAGCGAAGGCAGGCTGGTGAAACATTTTGAGGGCGGGCGTTTGCTTTCGGCCAATGAAAAAGCCGGTGAGTTGCTCAAATGAAAAAGGCGTTCATGCACGAGGCCATCTGCATCTCGATCCAGATGATGCGGCGCAACCAAGGCGGGCCGTTTGGCGCGGTGGTGGTGCGGAACGGCAAAATCATCGGCAAGGGCTGGAACCAAGTGACTTCCGCGAACGACCCAACCGCTCATGCGGAAGTCGTGGCGATCCGCGAAGCATGCCGCAGGTTGAAAACATTTCATCTGGAGGATTGCGAGCTGTACACGAGTTGCGAGCCGTGCCCGATGTGCCTCTCGGCGATGTATTGGTCGCGGTTGAAAAAGGTCTATTATGCCAATACGAGGAAGGACGCGGCGGAGATCGAGTTTGATGATGATTTTATTTATCGAGAAGTCGGCTTACCAATTGTCAAACGCGCACTGCCGATGAAACAATTCATGCGGGAGGAAGCTCTGGCGGCTTTTACGGAGTGGAAGCACAAGGCGGACAAGGTGCGGTATTAGCATGGCTGCATTGGGTTGACATTTGAGGCCGGATGCGACATTTTTGCTTGAAACGCATTATTTATGGCGGAATTAACTCTTGACCAAGTTCTCTCATACGCCGAGGCCCTGCCGGCCGAGGACCAGGAAATGCTGGCCGAACTGCTCAAGAAACGACGGATTGAGGCTTGGCGGGAAGAAACCGCCGCGCATGCCCGTGAAGCAGTCACAGCCTATCACTCTCGCAAGACAAAGGCGCAATCTGCCCAAGCGATCATTGCCCGTTTGCGCTCCGGCTTGAAAAAATCCTCCGAATAGGCGATGCGCGAATTGGTTTTAAATTCGCGCTTTGAAAGATCATTCCGGCGTCTGGTCAGAAAGACGCCGTCCCTACAAGACCAGATTGAGGCAACCCTTGCGCGGATGAGCGCGGATTTGAGGGATCCCAAATTGAAAACCCATCATTTGAGCGGACCGCTT
>JAQGPB010000319.1 GCA_028293265.1 Pedosphaera sp.
AGATGCCATTGGCGCGCAACCAGAGCCCGTATTCCTTGCCTTCATGCGCCGCAAGCCCGCCGTACCCGCCGCCGGGACAAACCACCATCGCCGCGCCGGTGGCCAGCCTGGGATCGGCCAAAAATGGCGTGAGCGTGGGGATGTCCTCGTCAGCCTTGCCCAACGCGCCCGGCGCACCGTCAGGCCAGAGGGGAAATGCAATGCCATCGGCATTGGTCTGGGCCTGGGCGAAAAAACTGAGCACGAACATCGGCAATAGCGCCATAAGGAGTTTCATAGTGTGGCGTGGATTATACACCAGCGGGGAATCGCGTCAGCAAATTTTGAAGCAGAACCAATGTTCCGATCCGCCCCTAAATCGCGCGAGCAAGTTTAAGGACGGTCCGGCAGAATGTAATTGCGCGAACTCCTCGAAAGCAACCCCTTACTCAGGAGTGAAGTCAATCCCTCGATAAGCGATATTGGTGCTGCCCGACTGGACCAAGGTGTTAACCACCGCGTTTGAACTGGTATCCACAATTCGCACCACCCGGTTGGAGTTCACCGAGCCGCCATAACCCTCGGTGGTGGTGGCATAGATAATTGGAGCCGCCCCGCTGAAATCCACCGCCAATCCGAAGCAGCCGGCCGAGGTGTTCAGGTCCTTGGGTATGTTTTGGGGAATCGAAAAATTGTAAGCCAACGTCCACTTGCCATCGGATTTGACATACTTTTGAATCCCGGCGGCGGTGTCGGCCATATAGGCGATGGTCCCGCCGGAGTTCATGTCAAAGCCTGCCGTTTTTTTAAAATCCGCCGCCGCCGGGATGACCAGATTGACGGGAGCGTTTGCCAGGCGTGGAAGGGCGGCCGGCAGGAAAGTGTAAACTCCCGCCGGTTGATCACCGGAATAACCATCCGCGGTGTTCATGCTGACATAGAGGGTGTTGCTGATGATTTTGACCGCCCGGCTGTTAGGGAAGGCGCCGAATCGGGCCGGCTCGTGACCGTCGGTGGGATTGTAATAAAATGTGCCAAAAGTATTGCCACAGCCCCAAAAGTTGTTCGTCCCGTCAGTGGCAACGCCCCGGGGATTTAATTTGCCGTCTTTGATGTCGGTTTTATACAGGTAAGTATGAACGGCTCCCGAGTGGTCCACCGTGACAAAGCCGCGCTTGATGTCCAGCCGCGAAGCCGTGCCGCTGACTTGAAGCAGATCCACGCCACCATAACCGGCGAATGCCAGAAGTTTGTGGTCGGCTGACCGGGTCAAAATGCCCTCGGTGGCCGCGTGGCCGTTGAAAAAGAAACTGTTGGGTCCATTTGTGGGGATGCGCACACTGAGGGACGGAGCGGCATTCAGGCCGTTCGTGTCGAACTGATCCACAAATACCGGCGATTGTTTCAAATTCAAGCTGAACTCGCCATCACCGGCGCGCAATACCGCCAGATGACCCGGAAGAAAATGTGTTTCCTGAGCATCCGCCGTCAACGCCAGCAAAAGACCTGCGAAAAGGGTCAAAGCGACGCTTTTCAGGGTTATTTGAGCTCGTTGACGTTGGAACGAAACCGGGCATCGCAGATGAAATAAAACATGCATGGCGGTTAAGCCAATAGCACTTCAGTTACGGAAAAATGGCAAATGCGTGACGTTATGGTGACGTTTATACTTCGCAAGCCTGAAGCCGTTTCGAGAGGAACACCTGTTCCGATTTGATTTCCGCAAGTTGCAGCGATTTTCGGAAATGGGCCGCGGCGGATTGCAAATGATTCATCCGCAACTCAAACTCGCCCAGCACCGCATAAAGCAGATAATAAGATTCGAGCGATTGCAGGTTTCGAATCGCGTTCACCGCTTCAATCCCCGCCTGCGGCCCGTGGACTTCCGCCTGCGCCACGGCACGATTCAGCGCGACCACCGGCGAATCATCGAATTCAATCAGCCGGTCATACAATCCAAGAATCTGCCCCCAGTCTGTCGAGGCATAGTCCTCGGCCGCACAATGGCAGGCGGCAATGCCCGCCTGCAGATGATACTCCGAGATTTCATCGCCGGCCGCCGACTGCAAAAAGTGAAACATGCCGCGCGCGATCATCGCTTGGTCCCAACGCATCCGCTCCTGCTCTTGGAGCCGGAGCAAATTGCCTTCGTCGTCCATTCGTGTCGGGGTGCGCGCGGCATTGAGCAACATCAAGGCCAGCAGCGCATGGGTTTTGGGCTGGTTGCCCGCCGCGTGTTCCGCGAGCAGGCCCGTCAGCCGGATCGCTTCGTCACAGATTTCTTTGCGCACCAGCTTGTCGCCGCTGGATGCCTTGTAGCCTTCATTGAACAGCAGGTACAGCGATTGCAAAACGCCATCCAACCGCCGGGCAAGTTCCTCGCCCGCGGGAATCTCAAACGGAATCCGCGCCTCGCGAATTTTCTGTTTCGCCCGCGTCAACCGCTTGGCAATTGCCGCATCCGTCGTCAGAAAAGCGCGGGCCACCTCCGGCACGCTGAAACCGCAAAGGGTCTTCAAGGCGAGGGCCACCTGCGCATCCGCCGGAACGAGCGGATGACAGCAGACGAACATCATCCGCAAACGGTCGTCCGCAATTTCCTGTTCGGTAAAAACCGCCGGTCCCACCATGGGATTTTCCTCCTCCACCAGGCGGATGATCTCGGCTTCCTTCTCGCGGAAAACTTTTTGCCGCCGCACCACATCCAGCGCGAGATTGCGCGAAGCCCGCATGATCCACGCGGCGGGATTTTTCGGAACGCCATAAAACGGCCAGGTCTGCAACGCCCGGGAAAGCGCTTCCTGGACCACGTCTTCGGCCAAAGTGAGGTGCTCGATCCCAAAAATTCCCGTCAGCATCGCCACCATTTTCGCCGACTCATGCCGGAAAAGATGCTCCAGCACCTGGGAGACTTCCTTGGCTGGCACTTCGCTCTGGTTGGTTTCGGATTCGTTCACTCGTTTTTTGCGGATGGATGATTAATGAGACTCAGAAAGGTAATGCGACAAACGCGCCCAGTTTCTTCTCCCTCTCCACACGACGCAGGAGTGGGGAGAGGGCCGGGGAGAGGTGTGTCTTATTTTCGGTTCTTCGGTTTTGTCGCATTACTTTTCCTGGGTCTCAATAATGTGTTTTAAGTTGGACCCAAATTTCTTTCAGTGGAACTTCTCCCCCCGCTTGAGCATGGCAACCAGATCAACCAGCCGCCTCGCTCTGGTCTCCGGCCTCTTGGCGGTTTCAAGACGGTAAAGGATGGCATACCGGTTGGTCTTGCTCAAAGTATTGAAGAACGCCGCCGCTTTCGGAAATTTTGCCAGTGCCTGGATGAAATCGGCGGGCGGCTCGGCGCTGCTGAAAGACGAATAAGCGCGTTCCCATCGGCCATCGCCTTTGGCCGCCTCGACGGCAGCGATGCCGGCCGCCTTCATCTGTCCCGCGCGGGTCAGCCGCTCAACATGTCCGACATTGATCTTAGACCACTCGCTGCGCGCCCGCCGGCTGGTAAATTTCTGCAGAAAAGTTTCTTCATCACCGCGCTGTTTCTGCCCGTCAATCCAGCCATAACAGAGGGCGATGTCAAGCGCCTCGGCATAAGTCACCGTCGGACGCCCGGCCGCTTTCTTGTAAATCCTCATCCAGATGCCCGGATGGCCGGCATGATGCTGGTCGAGCCACTGGGAAAATTCATCCGCGCTCGCAAAGGCAATGATCGGCAGTTCCGGACGGAGTTGCGCGTCGCCGGCTTTGCTGAGGTGCGATGCTTTTGTCTGCTTCGGTTTCATTGCCGCGGTAATCATACCGCATCCGTCTAATAATTTTCAAATTGATCAGCGATCAACCTGCCTTGCTCATGGCGAACAATATGCTCCACCCCTCGGAAGAGATTCCCAGGTGGTGGAGCATTGACGTTGCTCCCGAAGGAGCCAAAACGCTGCTTTGCCAGCGCAGTGGCAGCTCACGCGTGCGCGAGCTGTTCTTCCTGCGCCAGTTTCCGCGCGCAGGCATCCAACGGACACTCTTCGGCAATAGGCCGGACTTCGATGGTTGCGCCGTAGGCCAGCATGGGGTTGCCTTTCGCGATGGCAATCGCTTCCTCGATGCCGTCCGCCTGCACCAGCAAAAAGCCGCCGATGGCCTCCTTGGATTCGGCAAAAGGACCGTCGGCAACCGTCCGTCCGTTCTTGCCTGAAACCAGCGAACCTTCGCGACCAAGTGGTCGTCCGTCCTTGAATTTGCCCTGCGTTTCCAACCGCTCAAACCAGGCCTTCGTCTGACTTATGACGCTCCGCAGTTGTTCCGCCGAAAGGCCCTTGTACGATTCGTCGCCGCGGAACAGGAGCAGGTATTCGTTTTTTGTTTGTGTATTCATGATTTTTCTTTCTGTTGTTGTTGTTTTGATCTTTCGACCGTTCAATGATACGACGAACGGTCGGGCGCGCTCAGGACATTTATTTTTCTGAAAGCGCTTTTCCTTCCGACACCGACTTCAAATCCGCCAGGCCCTTTTCAAACTGCCCGCCAATCATTTTGTCCATGCTCACAAAAAGGCAAATCGCCTTGGAGACAAAATTTTTCTCGCCCGACATGCTCCAAGTCACCGTGGTCTGGCCGCCCTGCGGCTTGAAGGTGAATTCCGCCGTGCTGACCCCGGCCATGGGTTTGAAGAATTCAAGCTTGAAGCCGACCAATTCGTTGGGACGGCTTTCAGTAATCGTCATGCGTCCTTCGCCTACCTGGCTGTTGCCAACCCAGGAATAACTGGCGCCGGTGCCAGCGGGTTTGCCTTCATAGGTCATCTTGATTGCCGGGTCGAGCTTCGTCCAGGGATTCCAT
>JAQGPB010000334.1 GCA_028293265.1 Pedosphaera sp.
CACAGCAATCCCACCAACGCCGATACCTTTGGCAACGGCCTGCCCGACGGCTGGCAGTGGAACTACTTTGGCAACTTCAACCAAACCGCTGCCGGGGATTACGATGGCGATGGCGTCAACAACGGGATGGAATACACCAATGGCACCGACCCCAATAAAATCCAATTCACGATGCTCGTCACGAACCGCTACTTCGGTTCCAATTTGGTTCCGGTGCAACTGAATATCATCAGCGGTGTTCCTTCCAGCATGGCCGTGGTCGTCAATGACACCAATTTCGCAGCCGCCAACTGGCAGCCCTATCCGGGCTCAAACTGTTTCGTCTCGCCGGGCACGAATGACGGTGTTTACACCGTTTGGCTCGGCCTGCGCGGGCGTTTGACCAATTCCCAGCAGGCCTGGGCGGGAACCACCCTCATCCGCGACACGCTCCCGCCGGTGATCACCATCACCAATCCAACAGTCGCGACGGTTTCCAAGCCCTTCATCCAGGTGCAGGGCTATGTTTCCGAAACCCTCGCCAGCTTCACCTACAGCCTGAGCAACGCTGCGGGCCTGCTCACCAACCAGACGGTCTGCATCACCGGCCAGCATGTCGCCACCAACACCTGGGCCGTCACGACCAACTATTTTCAGGCTTACGATGTCCCCCTGACCAATGGCATTAATACCCTCACGTTGCACGCCACGGACCTGGCCGGCAACGTGACCACCACCAACCTGGTCTTGACCCTGGACTACTCCGGCGACACCAATGCCCCTGCCATCACCGTGACCTACCCTCTCACCAGCAGCCTGGTCGCCGGCACCAATTTCACGCTCCTGGGTTCTCTCGATGACGACACCGCCACGCTCACCGTCAGCAATGCCGCTCTTCCGGCGGTGGCCGCCCTAGTCGAGCGTGGCGGCAAGTTTTCAGTGTCCAACCTGCCCCTGCCCAATGCCACCAACCTCTTCACCCTCACCGCGACCGACGCCGCCGGCAATGCCACCAACCGGACCATCACCGTCCTCAAAAGCTCCGTCACGCTGACGGTGGACCCGCTCACCGACCACCAGCTTGCCCAGCCTACCCTCACCCTCACCGGAACCCTCAGCGACACCAACCAAAACGTCTGGGTCAACGGCACCGCCGCCACACTCACCGGCAATGCCTGGTCCATGGTCATCCCCGCTCCCGCTGGCACCGCCCTCAATGCCTTAGTCCAAGCCGGTTCGAGCCTCTCCAGCCCCAGCGCCGACTTGGCCGTAAACCAGTTCATGCCGCCAACCATTCAGACCACCAGCTTCACAGAAAGCTACCTTGATTCGAGCCTAAGCCGCTGCTCCCCTTATGACCGCGCGGATTCCAGCACCCGCCAGCGCACCTGGACACTGGGCGAGGGCGGCAGCAGCACCCAGCAAACCTACGATTCCATCTCCGGCAGTTGCGTCTCCTTCGTGGCCTGGCCGACCAACTGGCCCGACGGCCAGGGTTTGAGCGGCACCACCACCTGCAACTCGGCCCCCTACGGCGAAGGCACCCCGGCGGTGTGGCAATATTGCTCGGTGCAGACCAAAACCTATTTCGCCGGCCTCTTCAACGACTGTGGGGCGGGCACCTCCTTTTCGGACAGCGTGGTAAACCGCCAGGCGCAGACCCGGGTGCAACTGGTGGCGGGCGGCCCGGCCACCATCGGCGTCCAAAAGCTGATCCGGCTCACCGCCTCGGCGGCAACCTATTCCAGCCTCAACGCCAGCCTGGATGGCGGCAGCCCCGGCGACACCCCGGTGGCCGGTTCGCAAATCCAACTGATGGGCCGAACCTTGACCCTCACGGCGACCAATGCCAATGTGGGGGAGATATTTTTGCCTATGCAATCAGATGCCACGCAAGACATCATATACGCTGTGGTTAATCCCAATGGCGCTCCTTTAACCAACTACAGCTTTACTATTCAGGCTGAGGAGGTGAAGTTGCAAGTTACGGGAAATGGCATCGTGCTTGACCCCAGCAACACTAACAATGTGGAATTTTGCGTTGGACAAAAGGTGGATTTTCAAGTGAATTTTTTCCCTGCTGTAGCGGGTCTCAGCTCAACTAATATCACTTGGCTTTTTACCGTTGACTATATAAACAACCACTTTATCGCCTCTACTGGATGCGAGATCTACAATATAGCTCCATATTGGGTTGCACAAAACCCAACTCAGGCATGGTTTTACAAAGATAAACAGCATGCATTGGCGAACGTTGGTCTCAATTGCACCTTCACTAACGGCCAAACAGCATACATAGTTGCCCAAGGAATGTTCAATGTTTATAGGCCCACAATTTCTGTTAACGATATAACAGCCAGACATTTCAGTCTGACAGGTTCGCTTGGTATATATAAGTTGAAACTCGGCGAGGATGACAATGTTGGGTCTATGAGGTACGACGCGACGTATACATCCGATTACATCGGTCAAGGACTCATTACGCAATTATGCACGCTAGATTACTCGGGTCCTGGGCCGACTTTTTCAGATTACCGCTTGGATGGCACTGAAGCATATGAACAAGGAGCCATTATTCCAGGAACATCAAGCATATTTCTCACACTGCAAGATGGACCGTCGAACGTTGACACATTGCCAGACCGCATTAAGGGTTCCTTTAAAGACTATATTCGGTTTCGTCCCAATGTTGGCAACACCAATGACAACATTTATATCACACTTGGAATTGTCTCCTGGAGCATGAATGCCACGGCAACAAACTCGACAACGATCTCCCCAAACGACACACCAGACCCAGTGGGCCCTGACAATTCCAATGATTTTCCATTTTGGAACAGCTCCTATCCCTAAAAAATATATGCGTATTTTAACATTACTCCTTATTGTGTTATCCACCCAAACCCATGTGAACGCTCAATCCATGCCTCCCGTTTTCAAGGACTCACTGGCAGTGGATGACATATCTGTCAGGATATATTATTTAAAACAGGCCACCAACTTGTCGGCCGACGAAAAGATCAGCGTTAGTTTTCTGAGCCATACGAACGCAACTGCGACGTTTTTTTTCCCAAAAGCCGAATATATCTGTCGAATGCAGCTATTTGATACCAATGGGGTGATCGTGCCAAAGACCGGGATCGGCAAACAAATTGGTGAAAAATTTGACAGTCTAGATGGCTACTCCTGGGACGCCGTAAATAAACGAGGCCATAACACCGGAGGAAGCGAAAAGCCCGACCTGGGTGTTGCGCATGTGAATTCTGGAACTGGACGTGACTTTGCTCCGGTTGATCAACTTTTTGAAGTCAAGGATCACAAGGATTATGTGCTTTCTCTTCAATTTCAGCTTTTCAAACTTATTGGAGATGAAACAAATCACACCTTCAAACTTGTTCGGCTGCCAACAATTGAAATTCCTGTCAGCAATCAGTCAAAATGATTTATAGCCACCCCTCTATGTGATTACTGTAAAGCAATTCCGCAAATCGAAACAGCCCGTATCCAAATATGTCATTCCGTGCTCCCGCGCGCTTCCGAAACGACGACACTCAATGGCTTGCCCGGCGGCTGCTCACCCCAAATGGCCTTGGCCCGCGCCAGAAAATCCGGCTGCGGCACGGAAGTGGCGGGCACAAGCTTCGCGACGACCATGTCCTGCTGAGTCAGTTCCACCTCTTCTCCGGCGGCAACCCAGCGCAGGATTTGGGGCCATTGCTGCGGCACTTGCTGAACACTGGCGGTTTTCATCAAGCCAAGATGGCGCGAATCCTGCCGAGGCGCAAGACTCATTTCAGGCTCATCTGTAATGGTGTTATAAGTCCGCCTGCTTCACTCGGCCGTGAAACGCCAGAGCGTCGTATGACGGTAAGTCTCGCCCGGTCGCAAAACGCTTTGGGGAAAGTTCGGATGGTTCAGGTAATCGGGAAAAAATTGCGTCTCCAGGCAGAACGCGGCATAACCGTTGTAAGCCACGCCCTTTCCCTTGGTCGAACCGTCGCGATAGTTGGGTGTGTAAAGTTGCACGCCCGGCTGGTCGGTCCACATTTCAAATCCGCGCCCACCATGCGGGTCCCGCACCCGGGCGGCGAACGCCAGTTTCTTACCGCCACCGTTCAACACAAAATTATGGTCGAAAAACGGCAGCTTGTTCGGCGGCTCGCCGATATGCGAACCAAAGCTCGCCGGGGATGTGAAGTCCAGCGGCGTCCCTTTCACCGAAGCAATCTCTCCGGTCGGAATCAGGGTGCTGTCGGTCGGCGTGTAATGGTCGGCATCAATAGTCAAAATCTGATCAAGGACTTCACCCTGTCCGGCAAGGTTCCAATAAGTATGGTTGGTCAGGTTGACCGGCGTGAGCTTGTCGGTGGTGGCCTCGTAATCCGCCCGGAGTTCGTTGTCATTTTTGAGGGTGTAGGTCACAACCACCTTCAAGTTCCCGGGATAGCCTTCCTCGCCATCAGGACTGGTGTAAGTAAGCCGCAGCGAAACCGCATCGTCGCGCTTCGACGTTTCGGCGTGCCAGACGACCTTGTCAAATCCGCGCAAACCGCCGTGCAGATGATTCGGCCCATTATTTACCGCCAGCGAATAAGCCTTTCCGTCCAATGTGAAACGGCCTTTGGCGATGCGATTGGCCACGCGGCCAACGATTGCTCCGAAATACGGGCTATGCTCCCGGTAAGATTGCAAATTGTCGTAACCCAGCACGACATCCGCCAGCGCGCCATTGAGGTCGGGAACGTGAAGTTCCGTGATGATGCCGCCATAGGTGGAAATTTTGCAGACCATGCCGCGGGAATTCACGAGCGTATAAAGTTCGGCCTCGGTGCCATCGGGCAATTTGCCGAACGGAGCTCTCTGAATGGCGTTGTGGCCAATCGGAGCACCCTCGCTTTGGGAGGGATGCGCCAGCCAAGTTGCGGCCAGAAGCAAAAATGCGCGCAACCGCGAGAGAAATCTCCAACCCAGCCCAGGATTGATAACCAGATTGATAGTTGACATGTGAAAACTCCAATACAACTTAAACCCGAATCCGTTGTTATGCGATACAAAAATTTGGGCGCATCTGGAGGGCGTGTTGCCCAAATCAGAAAACAGGGAAAAAGAATCCATAGGCGGGCGAACGGCCTTGGCAAATGCCTAGCCCAGCGCAAGTTTTCAAGTTGCTGCGGGTCACAGACCCGCGCTCCGTCTGAATGGCTGCTCGCCGGGTGGTACCGTCCAGATGCACCCTCCGCGCACTGCCCGCGAACTCGCGGCCAGCGGGCCCCCCTCTCCTCCATGCAATGGAGGAGAGGGAGAAGAATCGATGGCAGTGCGCGGATGCGCCCCAAAATTTTCACCAGCTCCTTTCGCCTTGCCACTTGCGATTTGAATTCCTAAGCTAATATCTTCCATGTGGTCATTGCTCAAAGAATTTCTTAAGTTTTCCAAGCAGGAAAAAAAGTGGTGGCTGATTCCGCTGATCGTGCTGCTCCTGACGCTGGGAGCCATCCTCATTTTCACCGCCAGTTCGGGCATTGCCTGGGCGCTTTATCCCTTCATGTAATCCATGCCCGCCCTGCGACACGTCCTCGGCGTTTCCGCGTATTATCATGACGCCGCCGCCGCGTTGCTCTGTGATGGTGACATCTCCGCCGCCGCCCAGGAGGAACGCTTCACGCGAAAAAAGAACGACCCCGATTTCCCACGCCACGCGATCCAATTCTGCCTGCGCCATGGCAACTCGACCCCGGCGCAACTTGACGCGGTTGTTTTCTACGACAAGCCCGTCTTGAAATTCGCGCGCCTGCTCGAAACCTATCTGGCCGTCGCCCCCGGCGGTTGGCGCACTTTTCCCTCCGTGCTCACCAACTGGCTCGGTGAAAAATTGGATGTCCGCAAGGCCATTCGCGAGGAGCTGCCAGGCCTGCGGCCCGATTGCCAGATTCTTTTCACCGAACATCATCAAGCCCACGCCGCCAGTGCATTTTATCCGTCGCCGTTCAACGAGGCCGCCATTCTCACCATTGATGGCGTCGGCGAATGGGCCACCACCACCATCGGCACCGGCCAGGGCCGTGAAATCCGCCTGCTGCAGGAACTGCGCTTCCCGCATTCGCTCGGCCTGCTTTACTCGGCATTTACCGACTACTGCGGATTCCGCATCAACTCCGGCGAATACAAACTGATGGGCCTTGCTCCCTACGGCGAACCCAAATATGCCGGCATCATCCTCGACGAACTCCTCGATCTGAAACCCGACGGTTCGTTCTGGCTGAATCTCGATTGCTTCAATTTTCTCAGCGGCACCACCATGACCAACGACCGTTTCAACCGTTTGTTCGGCGGCCCTCCGCGCAAGCCCGAAGAGCCAATCGAACGCCGCCACATGGACGTCGCCCGCTCCATCCAAGTCGTCACCGAAGAAATTATGCTCCGACTCGCGCGACACGCGCGCGCGCTCACCGGCCAAAAGAATCTTTGCCTCGCGGGCGGCGTCGCCCTCAACTGCGTCGCCAACGGCCGCATCCTGCGGGAGAAGATTTTCGACCGCCTCTGGATCCAGCCTGCGGCCGGCGATGCCGGCGGCGCGCTCGGCGCCGCGTTGGCAGCCTGGAACCTCGCTGGCTCGCCTTCGAGTGCCGCCCCCACACCTAAGCGCGACGCCATGCACGGTGCCCTCCTCGGCCCCGCCTACACCGACGACGAAATCGAAACCACGCTCCGCTCCCACAACGCCGTCTATCAACGCCTCGAAACCGGCGCGCTCTTGGATTTCACGGTGAAGTCATTGGCAGCCGAGCAAGTCATCGGCTGGTTTCAAGGCCGCATGGAATTCGGCCCGCGCGCGCTCGGCAACCGCTCCATCATCGGCGACGCCCGTTCCCCGCGCATGCAATCAGTGATGAACCTCAAGGTGAAATTTCGCGAATCCTTCCGCCCGTTCGCCCCCATCGTCCGCCGCGAATGCGTGGCCGATTATTTCGAATTGGATGACGACTCACCGTACATGCTCATCGTCGCGCCCGTCAAAGCCGCCTTGCGCCGCCCCGTGCAGCCCGGTGTCACCGGCCTTGACCAGCTCAAAGAAATTCGTTCCACCATCCCCGCCGTCACGCATGTGGATTACTCCGCCCGCATCCAAACCGTCGCGCACGAACACAATCCCCTGCTCTACGATCTGCTCTTGCGCTGGGAACAAGCCACGGGCAGCGCCGTCCTGGTCAATACCTCCTTCAA